>JASLGC010000128.1 GCA_030150335.1 Flavobacterium sp. | reverse complement strand
TCCACAGCACTAACAATACTGTTGTTATATATAGACGTACTTGCAGAAATAGTATAACCAGCACGTGTTTGAAAATCATAAGAACGATAACTCATATTCAAATTATGAGTTCCCGTAGGCTTCAAATCAGGGTTACCAATCGAAGTATTTAATGGATTAGATATATCCGTAATATCTAATAATTGACTTGCACTTTGATAAGCCACATTATAACTATAGAAACCAAAAATATTATCATTTTTATTAATGCGATAATTAAACATTGCATTCAAATTAGGGTCAATGTAATGTTTATCCAAGCTATATGTCTTTTCATTATACAAAGCATTTGCTGAATTCTTCACAATCCTTGTTTGCGTCATAAGGTTGATATTAAACTTACTTTTGACCAACCCAATATTTACAAAAGGAGATACCTCATTCTGCACTGTATTATATCTATTCGTTTGTAACGCATTCAAGTCTGAATAACTTCCCGTGGACTCATTGAAGTCATACACTTTTAAATCTGTAATTGATTGATTTCTACTCCACTTTGCACCGATAGAAACATTTAATGAATCTGTAATAGGCTGACTATACTCTACTGAAATCCCATAATTATCAGTTGTGCTTATATTTTTCTGAAACTGTTTTCTCTCATCATCATCCTTATCAGACTGATAAAATTTAGTATCTGACTCAGACAGTACATCACTATCATCATTGCTATTCGAGTTATTCATCTCAATGCTAAAAAACTGTCCTTCTCTTTTAAAATTTCTAATATAACGAGCAGAACTACCAAAATTATAAGAATCTCCTACACTATAGTTCTTTGAATTACTCTCATTCAAAAGCTCCCCATTTTCATCAAAAGAAGCCTGATTACTTACACCATTTGAGTAATTGTGACTTTTATTAAAAGTAGGACTAAAATAAAAAGCATCCTTTTTACCTGTGTAATCTACAGAGACATTTCCTCTATGCCCTTCGCTCCCACTATTACTTGTGGAATTTGAATTACTTGTAAACTCACCAGAAGGAAGAAACTTAGTAATCGCAGATTTATTCCAATTCTCCGTTTCTGCAAAATTGTAATTATAACTACCATTTACATTAAGCTTATCTGAAACATTTTCAACAAAATTAACCCCTAACATTCTTGATTCTGTAATACCACTCGAAGACCTTCCTGCACGCATATTATCAAATACCTCGTTCATTGAAAAACCATTCGCATTAATATTATTCGCAGAACCAACCACACTTACCTGTCTCCTCTTATTAAAGCTATTTAAGAACAACGCACTCTCATAGCGATCATCAGAACCATACCCTGCAGATACGCGTCCAAAATAACCTTTGTTTTTATCCTCATCAATTGTGATATTTATACTGGCGTCATTGGTTTTGCTTACCTCTTTGGTGAATTTCTCTTTCTTTGATTTCTTATCTGTAACCTGAATCTTATTGACAATCTCAGAAGGCAAATTCTCTAATGCAATTTGTCCATCCTCACTAAAAAAAGGCTTCCCATTTACCAAAATCTCATTAACAACCTTTCCATTTACAGTAATTTTCTTATTCTCATCAATCTGAACACCTGGTAGTTGTTTCAATAGCTCTTCCAAGTTAGAATCTGGTCTAACCTTAAATGATGAAGCATTAAACTCCAAAGTATCTTTTTTGATTCGAATAGGAGGTACTTCAGCTACAATAACTACTTCATCTAAGTTCTGCCCATACTCTTGCAAGATTATTTTCTTTAAATCAACATCTTGATTAATACCTTCCTTGAACACTTTAGAAAAATCCTTAAAGCCAACCATGGAAGCTTTGAATACAACAGGAGCATTCACCTTATTAAACTTTAGTTCAAAAAAGCCCTTGACATCACTAACAGTATATTCTACCAAAGTTGAATCCTTTTCCTTAGACAAGTAAACAGTAGCTGCCTCTATCGGATTATTTAACGAATCTAACACCGTTCCCTTAATAGAAACAGTATTTTGAGCGAATAAACTTATCGAAATAAGTAAAAAAAGTAAACTATATAATTTTTTCATAATAAAAAAGCGGTCTTTGTATTAACACAAAGACCGCTTAGAATATTGTTCAAGTTAAAACTTTTATTTCTGACGGAAATAAATATCGATAGGCACACCACTAAAGTTGTACATTTCTCTTAGCTTGTTCTCAATATATCTCTTATAAGGATCTTTGACATACTGAGGCAAGTTAGCAAAAAATACGAACTGAGGCGTAGGTGTTGGTAATTGCATACAATATTTAATTTTGATATACTTCCCTTTAATTGCTGGCGGAGGAGTATGCTCAATAACAGGCAACATTGCTTCGTTAAATTTAGACGTAGAAATACGTTGTTTTCTATTTTCAAAAACTTCAACTGCAGTTTCCAACGCTTTCAATAAACGTTGTTTTGTTATTGTAGAAGTAAAAATAATTGGCACATCTGTAAATGGCGCAATCTCTTCACGTATTTGCTCTTCAAACTGTTTTGCAGTCATTGTATCTTTATCAATAAGATCCCACTTATTCACTAAGATTACAATACCTTTTCTATTCTTTTCAGCTAACCAAAAAATACTTTGATCTTGTCCTTCAAATCCACGAGTAGCATCAATCATTAAGATACAAACGTCACAATGCTCAATAGCACGAACAGATCTCATTACTGAATAAAACTCTAAATCTTCTTTTACTTTAGCTTTTCTTCTAATACCAGCTGTATCGATAATATTAAAATCAAAACCAAATTGTGTAAAACGAGTATCAATTGAATCACGAGTTGTACCAGCAATATCAGTAACGATATATCTATCCTCACCAATTAATGCATTAATAAAACTTGATTTACCTGCGTTAGGTCTTCCTACTACAGCAAATCTTGGTAATTCATCTTCAGATGCTTCTACAACTTCCTCTTCAGGTAAAGCCGCCACTACAGCATCTAATAAATCTCCTGTTCCACTTCCACTAATACTTGCAAATGGGAAAATCTCTCCTAATCCTAAATTATAGAATTCAAAAGTATCCTCCATACGTTTACCACTATCTACCTTGTTTACTGCAACAAGAATAGGTTTAGTCTCTTTACGTAATAAACGAGCAACTTCCTCATCCATTGGAGTAATTCCCTCCTCTACATCAACTACAAATATAATTACGTCTGCCTCGTCTATTGCAAGACTAACCTGACGTCTAATTTCTCCTTCGAAAACATCCTCAGAACCTTTCACGTATCCTCCTGTATCAATTACAGAGAATTCACGCCCGTTCCATTCTGACTTGCCGTAGTTTCTATCACGTGTTACACCACTAACCGAATCTACGATAGCATCTCTTCTTTGAATCAAACGATTAAAAAAAGTTGACTTCCCTACGTTTGGTCTACCAACTATGGCTACTATACTACTC
>JASLGC010000096.1 GCA_030150335.1 Flavobacterium sp. | reverse complement strand
CCCCAACATTAAAAGTGTTGTGCTCTACCAACTGAGCTATCGAGTCATTATTTCAATTCCTTATTGCGGGTGCAAATATAGAACACTTTTTTAAAAAGTCTAAGCTTTTTTGGTTTATTTTTGTCTTTTATTTTCAAATATCACCTAAAACTCTAAGGTGCAACTACTTATTTTTATGAAAAAAATTATCCTCTTAGGCTATATGGGCTCAGGTAAATCAACAATTGGAAAAAAACTGGCAAATGACCTTCAGCTACAATTCCTGGATTTGGACCTTGAAATCGAAAAAAAACTCAATATGAGTATAAATGAAGTATTCAAAACAAAAGGAGAAGTTTATTTTCGTAAGATGGAACACCAATTACTTCATAGTATAGTAGAAGAAAACGACAATTTCGTTTTAAGCTTAGGTGGAGGTACTCCTTGTTATGCAAATAACCACCTTGTATTACAACAAGACGGTATTTCATCTATCTATTTAAAAGGTTCTATTAAAACCCTTGCAGATCGCTTAGAAAAAGAAAAAGAGCATCGCCCAGTATTAAACAATAATACAGACGACACTCTTGAAACTTTTATCGCTAAACATCTATTTGATCGTAGTTATTTCTACTATCAAGCGAAACATATTATTAATATCGATAATAAGACTCCTGAAGAACTTATTAAAGAAATACAAACTATCGTTTAGTATTAGCTTAAATAAGCATATTCTTCATCTCCATCAAATACCACTTGAATGTGTTCTAATAATGAAGTAGAAAGAGATATCCCTTTAAAGTCCGCTTTAACGGGATAGTTCTTGTGGTTTCTATCTACCAATACAGCTGTCTTTAATTTCTTCAATGGCACATCTAAGAAGTGTTTTACTCCATATATTAATGTTGCCCCTGAATTTAAAACGTCATCCACTAATACAACAGCTTTGTTAGCATACTCAGAACTATCTAATGAAGTCTCTATTGGATTAATAGGATTTTGCTTGTCTATTCTCACCTCGCATAACTTAACACGTATAGAAGATATTTCTTGCAATGCCTCTGCTAATTTCTGAGCAAATACATACCCACTATTCGCTACACCAGCAATTACAATCTCCTCTTCATCTACATAAGTCTCATAAATTTGATACGCTATACGTTTACTTTTGAACTTGATTTGTTCTTTGGTTAAAATGATTTTTTTAGTCATGTTGTTTTATAGTTATAAAAAATAATTCACGCCCCGCTCTCGGTTTGATTGAATTATGTGCTGTTTCTAATAAATTAATATTCAGTTTTTCTGACAACAATTGCGTGTACTCATCTTTACTTCCGCCAAAAGGTGGTTCGTCATTTTTAAATTCACAATCAAATAGCAAACCTACTAACTTCCCTCCTGGCACAAGCAACTCGTGCATCTTATCCACATACTTCGTACGCAATGCTTTTGGCAATGAACAAAAAAACGTTTGCTCGATGATAAGATCATATTGTCCTTCATGCTCAAAGAAGTCACCTAAGCCAACTTTTTCGATTGGGAAATCACGCTCCGTTTGCAACGTTTCTTGTAACGCTACATCTGTCAAGTCTAATCCTACAATATTATTAAAGCCTAAGCGATGTAGGTACAACAACTCATGCCCATGCCCTAACCCCGGTATTAATATTTTAATATCCTTATTAGGCAATTGGTCTATATATTCTTTAAGAGGCGTAGTAATATCTCCTACACTCCAATTTGCTCTATTGTCAGCATATCGTCCCTCCCAATACTCTTTATTCAGTGACTTCATCGCCTTCAAAATCTAAATAATCATCCATATCACGTCTGTCTTTTTTAGTAGGTCTTCCCACACCTTTAGCTCTGTAATAATCCTTAGATAATTTCAGCAATTCTAAATGTTCAAAAGCCTCAGCAGGCGTTGTATCTTTGCGATAAATATCTACTAATTTAGCACCTACTCTATTTGGAGGAAGATCTAAAACAGTTAATTGATAAACTATTTGATCTTTTCTCATCGTAATTTTATCCGTTGGAAACACTTCACGTGAAGCTTTGGCACTCTGACCATTCACTGTAATGTGTCCCTTTTTACAAGCATCTGTAGCTATACTTCTTGTTTTATAGTATCGAATACACCACAAGTATTTATCGATTCGCATAATTTAGTATTAATTTTGTCTAACAAAGTACACAAAAATAAAGTAAAATTGTATCTTGCACTACTAAAATAACTCAAAAATGAATAGATTATTTACAGTTTTAGGTCTGGCATTTATCGGACTTATCGCAGCTAATTGTAATAAAGATGATAGTTCGGGAGGTCCACAAGTGGTAAACCTAAGAGACCGAGAAGAAGTTAAAAATGAAAATGAAGCAGAAATAGAAGCATATTTAAAAAGCCATTTTATTGTAGAAAATGAAGATAACATCTCTTTTGATACAATTACAAAAGGTGAATCTTCTATTTGGAATGACGGACGTTTAGTAAAAGACTTTACGTTAAAATCAGATGCGTATGAATTTGAGCCTATTCGCAATCCAAATGGTAGTACTACATTAAAATATACTAAACCGAAAGACCAACTTTCTTATAAAGTATATTATATTGTAATCAATGAAGGAAAAGGAAAAACAGCTTCACCTATTGATTCTACTTATGTAAAGACAAACAATTTCACTTTTAATAATGAGTCTTTCAGTCCAAATATTCCAGGTGAATTCTATTCATTCCCAACAACACCTCAAGAATTTGCTTACATTTCAAATGGTCAATATACTAAAGTACCTAAACAACTTAGAAGTGCTGAACGCCAATTATTGAGAAAAATAAAAACTGCTACTGGTGTAACTCCTAATGGGCAGTACGATGAAGGTTCTGCTGGACGTATCATAGCATTTATTCCTTCTGGATTAGGTTATTTCAACGCTGGTGCCGATGGTAAATTAAAAGCTTACAAACCATATATTGTAGACCTTACTTTAATAAACAGAATAGAGAGAGACCACGATGGTGATGGTATTCTTTCTAAAAACGAAGTAGAAGTACAAAAACCTGTTGAAGAGTTAACTTTAGAAGACTACTTTAATTTTGATACAGATGGTGACGGAATACCGAACTTCTTAGATGATGATGATGATGGAGATGGTGTTCTTACTAAAACAGAGTTATTTAAAGAAAGAGTAAACGGAGTAAGTACATACTACAAATTTGATGATGAAGCATTAAAAACATGTAGCGATATTCCAAGATATTTAGATATTACTTGTTTCCCTGACCAAAAAGATGGTGAAATAGTATGGCCTACAAAGCCTTAACATATTAAAACCGTATCACTGATACGGTTTTTTTTATATACTTTCAAAAAAAAGAGGGCTTCACAATGTGAAGCCCTCTTTATATTAAGTCTGATAGTAAATACTATCTTTTGAATTTACGATTGATAGCTACTTGTGCTTTTTCAACAATAGCAGCAGCATTTAAACCATATTTCTCCATTAATTGTTCTGGAGTACCTGATTCACCAAAAGTGTCTTCTACAGCTACAAATTCTTGTGGTAGTGGATTGTTTAAAGCTAATACTCTTGATACGCTTTCTCCTAATCCTCCTAAGAAGTTGTGCTCTTCTGCAGTAACAATACAACCTGTTTTAGCTACAGAGCTTAAAATAGCTTCTTCGTCTAACGGTTTAATAGTGTGAATATTGATTACTTCAGCAGAAATACCTTTTGCCTCTAATTCTTCAGCAGCAATTAAAGCTTCCCAAACTAAGTGTCCAGTTGCTACAATTGTTACATCAGTACCTTCACTTAACAATACAGCTTTACCGATTTCGAATTTCTCATCAGCTGGTGTAAAGTTAGGAACTACCGGACGACCAAAACGCAAGTAAACAGGACCATCATACTCAGCAATAGCTAAAGTAGCTGCTTTCGTTTGGTTATAGTCACAAGTGTTGATTACAGTCATTCCTGGTAACATCTTCATTAATCCGATGTCTTCTAAGATTTGGTGAGTAGCACCATCTTCTCCTAAAGTTAACCCCGCGTGAGAAGCACAAATCTTAACGTTTTTCTCAGAGTAAGCTACAGATTGACGGATTTGATCATATACACGACCAGTTGAGAAGTTAGCGAAAGTTCCTGTAAAAGGAATTTTCCCACCAATTGTCAAACCTGCTGCGATACCAATCATATTCGCTTCTGCAATTCCTATTTGAAAGAAACGCTCTGGATGATTTTTAATAAACTCATCCATTTTCAAAGATCCAATTAAGTCAGCACAAAGTGCAACTACATTTTCATTCGTTTGTCCTAATTCAGCTAAACCAGCACCAAAACCTGAACGTGTATCTTTGCTACCTGTATTTGTATATTTTTTCATATTGATTCTAATTAAATAAGGATTAATAATCTCCAAAAGAAGTTTCTGGATTTTGTTTAAAAGCTTCTTCTAATTGAGCATCGTTAGGTGCTTTACC
>JASLGC010000084.1 GCA_030150335.1 Flavobacterium sp. | reverse complement strand
AATATATTAAAGTTAAAGCAAAAAAAAAGGAGCTAAAAATAGCTCCTTTAATTTATAAGGTGTAAACTGATTACTTTTTGAAAGCGTCAGCAGCATTTTTCAATGACTTTTTAGCTTCGTTAGCAGCTTCTTTAGTCTCTTCTACTTTTTTAGCAGCAGCTTCTTTAGTTTCTTCAGCAGCTTTCTTAGCGTCTTCTACTTTTTCAGCAGCAGCATCTTTAACATCTTCTACAGCTTGTTTAGCGTCTTCTACTTTCTCAGTAGCAGCATCTTTAACATCTTCTACAGCTTGTTTAGCATCTTCTGTAACGTCAGCAGCTTTATCAGCTAATTTTTGAGCTTCTTCTTTAGCAGCATTAGTAGCATCTTCTAATTTAGCTTTAGCGTCATCCCAAGTTTGTTGAGCAGCGTCTAATGCTTTTTGAGCTTCTTCTTTAGCTTTTTCATCACCTGCTTTAGCAGCTTCTTCTACAGCTTTTTTAGCTTCTTCTAATTTAGCTTCAGCTTCTTTAGTAGCGTTTTCGAATGAGCTTAAGTCTGCAGTTGCTTCAACTTGAGTTCCTTCTTCTGCTTTAGTGTCTTTACATGATGTAGCAAATAACATCCCAACTACGGCTAATGATAACAATAATTTTTTCATAGTAATTTATTTTTAATTTGTTCAAAGTTATAAAAAAATATAATTATTATAAATTTTGTATCAAAAAATAATTATACTTCAGTAATTATCTATTTTTTAGGGTTGTTTTCTTCTTTTTTTAGATTTAGAGGTCCAAATCCATTAATATATCTTGTAATAACTTGTTTTCGTTTAGTGATGTACGGCCCCGAATTTGTAGCTTTATACTTTCGTGGGTTGGGAAGAATGACTGCAATTCCTGCTGCTTCTGTTGGAGTTAGCTTATTAGCATCTTTTTTATACCAATATTGTGCTGCTGCTTGTGCTCCATATATTCCATCACCCATTTCAACACTATTAAGGTAAACTTCCAAAATGCGCTCTTTCGACCAGAATATTTCAATCAAAATAGTAAAGTAAGCTTCAAATCCTTTTCGAATATAACTTCTACCTGGCCAAAGAAAGACATTCTTAGCTGTTTGCTGTGAAATTGTACTTCCTCCTTTTAGGCGTTTTCCCTTTTCATTATTTTTCATCGCCTTTTCAATTGCTTCAAAGTCGAAGCCTTTGTGTTTTACGAAATGACCATCTTCACTTGCTATAACTGCTTTTTGAAGGTTTACGCTAATTTTGTCAATAGAAACCCAATCGTGTTTTAGAGTAAATTTCTTATCGCTTTTCACTTGTTCATATCCTCTAATGAACATTAAAGGGGTGAATGGGATAGGGACAAATCTGAAAAAGATTACTGAAAATATGCTTAACCCTAAAAAGGTAAGTAATATTTTGACAATGAATCTTGTAAGTGTTCGTAGCATAACGAAAAGGTCATTTTAAAAATCGGACAAAAGTAATTAAAAATACATGTGATTGATAAAAATACGAATAAAAAAAAACTCGCTAATTATAGCGAGTTTTTTCTGTATTTAAAATAAGTAATAAGAGGGAAATAAATTCTCGTTTCTCTCTAAATTATTGAGGATTGGTAGTCCACAGCGATGCTGTTTTAACCATGGCTCTTCTTGGTAATCTTAAAGTTGCAACAATTAATTCTGCAAAATCTTCTGGTTGTAAAATATGGTCTGGATTACCATCTGTTAATCCTAACTCAATAGACATGTCTGATGCAATTGTACTTGGAGTCAATGTACATACACGAATATTGTTTTTACGAACCTCTTTCATTAATGATTCTGATAAACCAATAACGGCAAATTTAGAAGCTGAATATGCAGATGTTGTTGCATTTCCATTTAATCCAGCAGTAGATGCTACATTAAATATATCTCCTTCGTTTTTATCAATTAAGTGAGGTAATACTTCTCTTGTTACGTTGTAAACTCCCATAACATTAGTTAATAGGATTTCTTCCCAACGCTCTGCTGGCATATCAGTAAACTTACCGAATTCAGAAATACCTGCGTTGTTTACTAAAATATCTACGCCACCTAATCTTTCGATTACAGCAGCGATTTCACTTTTCACTTTTGCTTTATCTGTTACATCAAAAACAGCATAAGTAGCTTTCACTCCTAATGCTTCAATTTCTTTTACAGTAGCTTGAAGAGTTTTTTCATTTCGTCCAGTAATAGCAACGTCAATTCCTTCTTGAGCAAATGCTATTGCTGTAGCTTTTCCTAATCCTCTTCCTCCTCCAGTAATAATTGCTTTTTTCCCTTGTAAATTCTTCATATTAATGCTTTTTGGTAAATATAAATAAAAAACAATGTTTTTAGTGTTTAATAAATGTTAACCTTACTGTAATTGGATAGCGTTTTCAATTGCATTCCAAAGTTTGTAGCGTTTAACTAATGCTTGTTTAGACACTTTTACTACGTCTTCCCATTTTTTAGTGTCTGTACCACAAAGCTCTACAATCATTTGCATTGCCATCGGACCATGTTCGTCTCCGTCAAGTTCAATATGTCTTTCGAAGTAGTAAACAAGTTTTGTCAAGTCTGTTTCAGGGAAGTTTGCTTGGAATCCTTTTAATATTTCAGTAAACATAGCTGGAATTAAATCCTCTCTACCAAAAGTAAACGCAGCCGCAATTTCATGTGTTTGACCTCTTTCAATTACATCAAAAGTAAAGTTTAAAAACTCCTTGATGTTCTCGTCAAGTTCTGTATTTGCGATAGCCTCTTTAATTGGCATTCCTTTTTTAAGTGTAGCAATCAATGCTTCAATTGAAGTTGTATCTGCTTTAGCAGCGTGCATTGAATCTAAATACATTTCAAAATGACTTAAACGACTTCCATCCATTGCCAAGTCAGATTCTTCAGCAAGTACGATTTCATTAATTAAGTAACGAGTTTGCGGGTGCTCAGAAGCAAACCAAGGTGTCGTCGTGCAAGTCAACTTCTGCTGAAGTGCTTTTAATAATGACATAAAATCCCAAACAGCATATACGTGTCCTTCCATGAAAGCACATAAATTCGGAATAGTTTTTATTTTACCATATAATGGATGTTGAAGAAGTGCATTTCTTTCCTCAGCAATCTGTGCATTAATTTCTTGAATAGTCATTGTGATAATATTTTACGCAAAATTAAAAAAGCTTCTCCATTAAGAGAAGCTCTTTTAATAAACTTTATCTATTTTATTATTTTTTATTTAAATGCAGGGAAACCAGTCACATCCATTCCTGTAATTAACAAGTGAATATCGTGTGTTCCTTCATAAGTAACTACTGATTCTAAGTTCATCATGTGACGCATAATTGAGTATTCACCAGTAATTCCCATTCCACCTAACATCTGACGTGCATCACGTGCAATGTCTAATGCCATTGCTACGTTATTTCTCTTTGCCATTGATATCTGAGCAGTTGTAGCTCTTCCTTCATTTCTAAGTACACCCAAACGCCAAGTTAATAGTTGTGCTTTTGTGATTTCAGTAATCATTTCAGCCAATTTCTTTTGCTGTAATTGTGTTGCACCAATTGGTTTGTCGAATTGAATACGCTCTTGAGAATATCTCAATGCAGTGTCATAACAATCCATTGCAGCACCAAGAGCACCCCAAGCAATACCATAACGTGCAGAATCAAGACAACCAAGTGGTGCTCCTAATCCTGATTTGTTTGGCAATAAGTTTTCTTTAGGAACTTTTACATTATCAAAAATCAACTCCCCTGTTGCAGAAGCTCTTAATGACCATTTGTTATGTGTTTCAGGAGTAGAGAAACCTTCCATTCCTCTTTCAACGATAAGTCCGTGTATTCTACCTTCTTCGTTTTTAGCCCAAACAACAGCGATATCTGCAAAAGGTGCATTCGATATCCACATTTTAGCTCCATTTAAAAGATAGTGGTCACCCATATCTTTAAAGTTAGTAATCATGCCGCCAGGATTAGAACCATAGTCAGGTTCAGTTAATCCAAAGCATCCGATAAATTCACCAGAAGCAAGTTTAGGTAAGTATTTATTGCGTTGTTCTTCGTTACCGTATTTCCAGATTGGATACATTACCAAAGAGGATTGTACAGAAGAAGTAGAACGGATACCAGAGTCACCTCTTTCAATCTCTTGCATAATTAATCCATACGATATTTGGTCTAATCCAGCTCCACCGTATTCTGTTGGAATATATGGACCAAAACCACCTATTTCAGCTAAACCAGGAACAAGTTGTTTTGGAAATTCAGCTCTTTGAGCAAAGTCTTCTATGATAGGAGAAACCTCTTTTTTTACCCATGCTCTTGCAGTATCACGGATAAGTTTGTGTTCCTCTGTTAATAAATCGTCTAATAAGTAATAGTCAGGTGCTTGAAACAAGTCTGGTCTCATAATGTTTTTTGGTTTATTGGTTGAGAAACAAAAATAACTATATTTTGGAAATATGCAACTTTTGAGAACACAACCTATTAACTGATTAGGAGATTATTGTCATCAAATTAATATTTTCCTTTTTTAGCAGTTTAAACCTTTGGAAATGACAGAGAATTTAGCAAAAATAAAAAGGGCTGTACCATATAAAATGAAACAGCCCTAAATGAATTACAGTTATAAACTCGATTTGATAATTGTTTTGATGTTATCCGCTTTTCCCATAGAATAATAATGGATTATAGGCAAGCCAGCTTGTATAAGCTCTTTTGATTGTTGAATGCACCATTCAATTCCAATTTGGCGAATAGCGGCGTTGTCTTTTGCTTTTAAAACTTCTCCAACTAATTCATCCGGTAAGTCAACTTTAAAGCGATGAGGTAATAAGTTCAACTGATTTAAAGTTGCCAATGGTTTTAATCCTGGAATAATTGGAGCATCAATACCAATTTCTCTACAGCGTTTTACAAATTCAAAG
The DNA here is from genome assembly GCA_030150335.1 of Flavobacterium sp. Taxonomy (GTDB): domain Bacteria; phylum Bacteroidota; class Bacteroidia; order Flavobacteriales; family Flavobacteriaceae; genus Flavobacterium. The sequence continues at coordinate 5,668 of JASLGC010000084.1, read as the reverse complement.
AACTTCGAATTGTCAAAAAACATTTGAGTAACAATATACTCAGCGCCATTATCTATTTTATGTTTTAAATATTTTAAATCCGTATCAAAGTTTGGTGCCTCCATATGTTTTTCAGGATAACCCGCCACTCCGATAGCAAAGTCTGTTTTGCTGGTATTCTCCAGTTCAGGGTCTAAATAAATTCCTTTGTTCAAATCCGAAATTTGGGTTACTAACTCAGAAGCGTATTTGTTTCCCTTAGGTTCTGCTTTGAAGTAGGTCTCATTTTTAACAGCATCTCCTCGCAAGGCAACAACATTGTCAATGCCTAAAAAGTCTAAGTCAATCAAGAAGTTTTCTGTATCCTCTTTTGTAAAACCACCACATAAAATGTGAGGAACAGCATCTACCTTAAACTTATTTTGAATGGCAGAACAAATACCAACAGTACCAGGACGCTTTCTTACAACTCGTTTTTCCCAAAGGCCATTGCCCGCATCCTTATATTCGTATTCTTCTCTGTGGTAAGTCACATCAATAAAAGGGGGATTGAATTCCATTAATGGTTCAATAGAGTCAAATATTCCTTTAATGTTTTGACCTTTCAAAGGTGGTAATACTTCAAAAGAGACTTGGGTCTTTCCTTTAGCGTTATTTATGTGTTCTGTTACTTTCATAGTTAGTTTGGTATTAAATTCTTATTCTGAGCTAAGTTGGGGGCAAGCCATCTCTCGGCTTCTTCCACCGAAATATTTCTTCTTTTAGCGTAATCTTTCAATTGGTCTTGTTCTATTTTTCCTAAACCAAAGTATCTACTTTGAGGGTGTGCAAAATAGTAACCTGATACAGCAGCAGCAGGAAACATAGCATAACTCTCCGTTAGCTTTACACCGATTTCTTGTTCTACTTGTAGCAGTTCCCAAATAGTTCCTTTTTCAAGATGGTCAGGACAAGCTGGATATCCAGGAGCAGGTCTAATCCCTTGATACTTCTCTTTGATTAATTCTTCGTTAGATAAGTGTTCTTCTTGGGCATAACCCCAAATTTCCTTTCTAACCTTATGGTGTAGAAATTCAGCAAACCCTTCTACTAATCTATCTGCCAATGCCTTCACCATAATCGCATTGTAATCATCTAAATCACTTTCAAACGCTTTTGCAATTTCATCAACTCCAAAACCAGTTGTAACACAGAATAGTCCCACGTAATCTTCTAAACCTGTTTCTTTAGGAGCAACAAAATCTGCTAATGCAATATTAGGTGCTTTGATATTTTTCAATGACTGCTGACGCAATGTTAATAGGGTGTTGATAACTTCCCCTTTTTCATTATACACTTCAATGTCGTCGTCATTCACCTGATTGGCAGGAAATATTCCAATGATTCCCTTTGCTTCAAACCATCGTTCTTGAATAATTTTATCCAACATCACTAAAGCATCTTCATAAAGTTGAGTAGCAGTTTCTCCAACGACTTCATCCTTTAGTATTTCAGGGAACTTTCCAAAAAGCTGCCATGAACGGAAGAAAGGTGCCCAATCGATGAACGGTAATAACTCATCCAATTCAATAGAAACTTGTTGCGTACCGATGAAGTTTGGTTTAACGATATCTTCCGCTTTCCATTCTATCTTGAACTTATTAGCCCTTGCTTGTTCAATAGTGATATAACTTTTATCTCTTGCTCTGCCTAAATAGTCTTGTCTTAGCTTGCTGTATTCCTCTTTTAAAGAGGATTTAAACTCTTCTTTTATTTCTTTTTGAAGAAGTTGATTTACTGTTGTTACCGAACGTGAAGCATCGTGAACATGCACTACACAATTGTCATACTCTGGAGCAATCTTCACAGCAGTGTGTACTCTTGAGGTTGTAGCACCACCAATCATTATTGGAATATTACAGTCAATTTTGTTTAGTTCTTTTGCCAAGTGTACCATCTCATCTAAGGATGGAGTGATAAGTCCACTTAAACCAATTACATCAACATTTTCTTTGATAGCCGTTTCAATAATTTTTTCAGGTGATACCATTACACCTAAGTCCACAATCTCATAATTATTACACGCTAATACCACTGCTACAATATTCTTTCCAATGTCGTGAACATCACCTCGTACAGTAGCCATTAATATCTTTCCTGCGTTTCCAGTTGATGCAGTAGCATTTAATCGTTTGCTTTCCTCAATGTACGGTAGGAGGTAAGCCACTGCCTTTTTCATAACACGAGCAGACTTCACTACTTGAGGTAAGAACATTTTTCCAGCTCCAAATAAATCACCTACAACGTTCATTCCTGTCATTAAGTAGCCTTCAATAACCTTGATAGGTTGGTCCACACTTAATCTCGCCTCTTCAACATCAATGTCTATGTATGTTTCAACCCCTTTTACAAGGGAATGTGTCAATCGCTCTTGAATAGTACCAGAACGCCATTCTTCAATTTTCTGCGTTGCTGTACTACTTGTAGCATCAGATTTTACGTTTTCGGCAAAGTCTAATAACCTCTCAGTAGCATCTTCTCTTCTGTTAAGTAATACGTCTTCTACATGCTGCATTAAGTCAGCATCTACTTCATCATATATCTCTAACATTTCAGGGTTAACGATACCCATGTTCATACCATGTTGTATAGCGTGATATAAGAAAGCAGCGTGCATCGCTTCACGTACTTTATTGTTGCCACGAAAGGAAAAGGAAACGTTACTTACACCACCACTTACATTGGCATAAGGAAGGTTTTCTCTAATCCATTTCGTCGCATTAAAAAAGTCCAATGCATTATTGTTATGTTCCTCCATTCCTGTTGCAACCGGGAATATATTGGGGTCAAAGATTATATCTTGAGGAGGAAAACCTACTTGATTTACCAAAATATCATAAGAGCGTTTACAGATTTCAGTTCTTCTCTCATAAGAATCAGCTTGTCCATTTTCATCAAAAGCCATTACTACCGATGCAGCACCATAACGTCTAATCAACTTAGCGTGCTCTATAAATAGCTCTTCACCTTCTTTTAAACTGATAGAGTTCACAATTGCCTTCCCTTGAACTACTTTTAGTCCAGCCTCAATAATCTCCCATTTAGAACTATCAATCATGATTGGAACCTTAGCAATATCAGGCTCTGATGCTATTAAGTTTAGGAAATTAGTCATGCAGTGTACACCGTCTAACAGACCTTCATCCATGTTGATATCAATAATTTGTGCACCACCTTCCACTTGTTCACGGGCAACTGCTAAGGCTTCATCAAACTTTTCTTCTTTAATTAAACGAAGAAAGCGACGAGAGCCCGTTACATTCGTACGTTCACCAATGTTTATAAAGTTAGCTTCTGCTGTTACATAAAGTGGCTCAAGTCCTGAAAGAGCTAATACAGGTTTAGGGGTGCTCTTAGGAAAAGCTTGACGTGCACTTTTGTGTTCTTGTACAGCTTCAGCAATCAATCTAATGTGGTCAGGTGTAGTACCACAGCATCCACCAATAATTTGTACTAAGTTCTGACTTAGAAAACTATTGATTAACGCTTTCATCTCTTGAGGCGTTTCATCATATTCCCCAAAGGCATTTGGCAATCCAGCATTTGGGTGAGCAGAGATATTAACAGCCGTATGTTGAGACAATTGTTTTACATACGGTTCTAATTGTTCTGCTCCCAAGGCACAGTTAAACCCAATACTCAACAAGGGAATATGTGATATAGAGATTAAGAATGCTTCTACTGTTTGTCCTGATAAAGTACGTCCAGAGGCATCCGTAATCGTACCTGATATCATAATCGGAATATCAATTTGACGTTCTTGGCGTATTTCATCTAAAGCAAACAAAGCAGCTTTTGCATTCAGAGTATCAAAGATTGTTTCTACTAATAGTAAATCACAACCTCCGTCTAACAAGGCCTCAGCTTGCTGTTTGTAGGCAACGCGTAATTCTTCAAAAGTAATTGCACGATATCCAGGGTTATTAACATCTGGTGATAAACTCGCTGTTTTGTTTGTTGGACCAATTGCTCCAGCTACAAAGCGAGGTTTATCAGGAGTTAATGCTTCAATTTCATCAGCAACTTCTCTTGCAATTTTTGCAGACTGATAGTTTAGTTCATACACAAGATGCTCTAAATGATAATCCGCCATCGCAATGGTTGTTCCGGAGAATGTATTTGTTGATAGTATGTCCGCTCCTGCTAAAAGATATTTACGGTGAACTTCTTTCACTGCTTCAGGTTGAGTTATAGACAACAAATCATTGTTTCCTTTAAGAGAGTGGGCAAAATCAGCAAATCGCTCACCTCTAAAGTCCTCTTCCGAAAACTGATAAGCCTGCAGCATCGTACCCATTGCTCCATCAAGTACTAATGTTTTTTCTTTAAGCAGTTCTCTAATATCTGTTTTGGTTAGTATTGTTGACATAATTCTTTTTGTTTATCGTTCTTCATTCGTTCCTGTTGACTGTGCTTATACCTGTGAGGCTTTTAAAGCTTGGTCTAAATCATTGATAATATCTTTTGTGTTTTCTAATCCTACAGACAGACGAATCAGGTTATCTGTAATACCTGTGGATAGTTTTTCTGCAGGAGGAACCTTACTATGGGTGGTAGAGGCAGGGTGAGTAACAATTGTTCTACTATCTCCTAAATTGGCAGAACGGCTACATACTTTCACAGCATTGATAAAGTTTCGACCTGCGTCTAATCCTCCTTTAATACCAAAAGCAACGATGTTACCTCCTTGTTTCATTTGCTTCTTCGCTATCTCGTATTGCGGATGGCTTGGAAGAAATGGATATTTTATAAATTCTACGTTAGGGTGCTTTTCTAAAAATTGTGCAATGACTAAGGCATTCTCACAATGTCTATCTACTCGTACTGCTAATGTTTCTAAGCTCTTTGACAATATCCACGCATTAAAAGGCGAGATAGCAGCTCCAATCGTACGGGTAAATAAATATATTTTGTGGATGAGTTCTTTAGCTCCAACTGCAACTCCACCACAAACTCTTCCTTGACCATCAATTAGTTTGGTTGTAGAATGAACCACAAGATTTGCGCCAAGTTCTATAGGGTTCTGTAAATAGGGAGTTGCAAAAGTGTTATCAACAATAAATATCAAATTGTGCTTTTTTGCAATTTCCCCTAATAAAGCCAAGTCTAAGATGTCAACACCTGGGTTAGTTGGGCTTTCAGCAAAAAGTATTGTTGTATTAGGTTGAATTAAACTTTCTACTTTTGCCACCTCATTTACGTCAAAGTAACTTGTTGTAACTCCCCAATCAGGGAACTGATTACTTAACAATGCTCTTGTAGAACCAAAAATATTAGAACAAGAAACAATGTGGTCGCCTGTTTTTAACAATGGAAATAAACTGCAATAAATAGCGGCCATTCCCGTTGCAAAAGCATGTCCAGCCTCTGCTTTTTCAAACAAGCATATTTTATCTACTAATTCTGATTGGTTAGGATTAGAGAACCGGGAGTAAGAATGTTGTACAATTTCATCTGCAAATACAGCTCTCATATTTTCTGCATCATCAAAAACAAAGCTTGATGTTAGGTAAAGAGGAGCAGAGTGCTCGTTGAATTGACTTCTTTCAATTTGGGTTCTGATGGCTTGTGTTTCAAAACAAAACTCATCGTTTGGGTTAGTTGTATTCATCTTTTTTTCTTTTTTTTGGTAGGGTATAGTTTGTAAATA
>JASLGC010000020.1 GCA_030150335.1 Flavobacterium sp. | reverse complement strand
AACATAAGAGCTATAATAACAACAAGAATTATAATTATTACAATTTCCATAGGTTAGAGAATTGGTCTAAAATGTTCTTGAAAATAAGCCTTGATATCATCTGCATGCTCTTTAAGATGTTGAGCTAAAATATTGTCTATATAAGCATAAAGTGTTGTCTTATTTTCTTTAGATAATTGAACAAGGCGAATCAGTACTTCATGATGTTCAGGGCGGATGTATACCACTTTTCCTTTACTATTTGCAGGTAATCGATTAGTTAAAAACTGATCTTCATACTTCTTATTATTGTTTTTTTCTTCTGTTTTCTTGAATATATTTTTCATGGTTTTATAATTTTAAATTGATTTATATTTCTGATTGTAACTCTTAGTAATCTGCTGAGCAAACTCATCAAAGTGATGATCTAATAAATTGTCTAAATAGGCATAGATCGTTATTTTATCCTCTCCTATTACCTGAATGATACGAGTTAACTTTTCATGAAACCCAGGTCTTATATACACCGTTTTTCCATCTCTTGCATTGGTATCAGATTTTTTAAAAAAGATATCCTCGTAATCTGTGTCAACAGATTGCTTTGTTTGCTTCTTTTGTTTTGAAATAGGATTCTTCTTTGAGGGAGTATCTTCTGTTCCTCTCTCTTCTTCAACTTTTTCAATATCCTGAGATGGTTCTTTTATTCCTTCTTTTCTAACTCCATCCACCATTAGACTCATCATTAGTTCTTCATCGATATGCGGTTGTTTTTTGTTTTCTTTTTCCATAATATTATAATTGAATGATTGTTAAAAATTCTTCTATAAAAAGATCTAATCCACTAGCTTTACTGAGGCGTTTATCTGGTGGTAGTAAAGTGGAGCGGAAAACAAGCTTGCTTGTCGCTTCACTCTCCTTACGAAATCTTGTACTACTTTTAATCTGACTTTGCATCAAACTAAAATCTAATTCCTTAATAGCTTGGTTATAAATATCATACAAAGGAGTACTTTCCCTCCCATCTACTTGATTCCAAAACAGATTTATACTTTGTATTGCTGTCTCTGATTTTTTCATCACAACATCTCGTAAAAGTTGTGTAAAAACAAGCGTGCTTTCCATCACTACTCTATCTGCTGTGATAGGCGTAAAAATATAGTGCATGCCCGATAATGCGTTTAAGATTCCAGCAGTATTAACCGTTCCTGGTAAATCAAAGAAAACTACATCAACTGGTATATTTGACTCACTTATAAACTGTTTAGCCGCGTTTAATACATTATCTGCCTTCTCTTGTAATATTGGATAAGCTTTTTTATTAATTGTTGTAAACTGCTTATAGGCAAGTTTTTTTAGTGCTTCGTTTTCCATAACGATAGACAAATCTCGTTCTTTCATTTTCACAAGACTGTGTTGTGGGAAATCTGCATCAAAGACAACTACGTTGTAATTCATCTGATAATGTAAAATACATGCCACTAATCTGGTAAATGTACTTTTACCAACTCCTCCTTTTTGCGAGGAGAATGCCACAAAAATTGGTTCCTTTTTTGTTTTCATAATTGTATGTATTTTGCTATCTGCATAAGTAAATAGATACGTTAGTCTATTAGTAAATTTGTAGTCATCTATACTTGTAGTTATTTACTCAGTTAAGTAGTGAACTATGTGTCTAAATAGATACTTAGTTACGTGTTTAATTACCTGTTTAGCTATATACTTTTCTATTTGATTTTTTACATAAATAGTTAAGCAGCTACCCTTGCGCTTAACCTAATAGATACTTAAATAACTACTTGTTGCTCTAATTATATACTAATGCACGTAATGACCTCATTACTTACTTTTTTAGATACATCAGTACTTTGTAACTGATCTATCTACCTATGCAAATATGATTATACATACAAAGAAACTTCATAAACCAGCTGAATTTGATTTATGGCATTTTAGGGTAACACTTGGCTCTTTAGTGTCAAATAGAGGGTGATTTATTAAAATGAAATCACTTTAGATTTTACGTTGTAAAATTGGTGGAATTACTCATCGAAAGATGAGAGCAAGTTATGTTTTGAGGCACTCGAAATTGAGATTCGAGCTTTCAAAACTACTTGCTCTTGCAGAGGGCTGGAACACTACTCCGAAGTCGTTGTTTTTAGTTGAAATAGTTGATAGACTCAAAATATTGAGGGGTTTACGGATTTCCGTAATAAATATCATTGGAATTATGTTATGTTTGATAAACTAATTACATTAGTAGCATGTTAAATGAAGTGTATATATAAGCTTAATCTTATTAAATTGTTTCGGCAAAAAATAATGTTAGCAGTATTTTTACCAACTAATTAAGCATTAAAATGAAATATAATGTCTCAATAACTTATAACGATTTATTTGATGACTATTCATCAGTTAATGTAAATGAACTACTTTCAGATATTCCGACTAAGAATTCTGTTCAACTGATAAGTTACTTTCTTGCACAAATACACATTGAAAACCTAGATCAAAAGCTTCAAGTTGAATTAATCCAATTTTGGTCTCAAAGATTCCCTAAGGATATAAAATTAAAAATTCAAGATTTTACAACAAAAGTGTTTACTGATAAAAATACTGAGTTTACTTTTATAAGTAATATTTCAGGTCTTTTGTTTATTGAAGCAATTTTACAAAATCACAATGAGTTAGAACAATTAGATGATCTAACGCCAGAGCAAGAATTAAAATTATTTAAAGCATATCTAACATCAACTCAAATTTGGATTGACAAACAAGGAAAAAATCTTTTCGATGTAAAACCTTTTGAGTGTGAAATGGATTTCGTAAAAACATTTCTTCCTTCTCAGATTGCATTAGATGAATTTCATACTATTAAGGACTTTAGAATTCAATTTATAAAAGCAAAATATTTCTTTCAATTTTGTGAGTCTAATGATGAATTTAAAACATATTTAAAAATATTCCTAGATGAATATGGTTTAGAATCATGGTCAAGATATTTAAAAAATATTCTATCACTTTATATCAGAAAGTTCGATAGACTAAAAACACCATCTGTTATAAGTATAAATAAAGAACATCAAGAACAAATTAATTTTCTTGAGCAATTAAGTATAGAGATTAATACATTTACTAAATCCGAAGACTTTTTAAAACTTCGAGAGAAACCTATTTATAAACTAAATGAAACTGATTTTGTCTTTCTAAACTTAAATTTTTTTATTGATAAGATTTATCAAGGAATCCAATTTGATTTTGCTCGAATTTTGGTAAAACACTCTGCAACGTTTAAAGGCAAAATAATAAAAGAGAGAAGTCAATTTTTGAGCATATTAGGAAATGAATTTTCTGAAAATGTATTATTTTATAAGGTTATTGAACATTGCTTTGAAAAAG
>JASLGC010000016.1 GCA_030150335.1 Flavobacterium sp. | reverse complement strand
TTTATTTAGTGAAAAACACCCTTTTTTAGAGAGTCATACCCTAAGAACGCTTCCTTTCAGATTATGATTTAGACAACCTTCCCAATGAAAAGTCACATATTTTAATTATTTATACTAATATACAACACAATTTGTGAACTTTACAAATTACACATCCTTATAATTACATAAACAAAACAATTATAAATAACAATTTAGAAACAAGAACCTCATTATATGAATAAATAAACAAGATAAATCACAATAGTCATAAAGTTTCAAGCTCATTGATTTTTTTAAAAAATAACATAATTTAAACTTTTACCACACCTATAATAAGGTATTAAACGCTTTAAAAAACTACTACAAGACGGTCTAAATACTGTTAAAATTGTTTGCTAAAACACCTCGATATTAGTTTCTCACCCCAATGAAATGAAACAAAAAAAATCCCAAACACTTGGTTTGGGATTCTATATTTACTTCCTGTTTTCTACTGTGCAATCTGATAGTACTTATTGACAAAGCTATTCCACAACGCTTGTGCTTTAGCATCTAATTCCGCATTGCCATTGCCATAAATTTCATATTTATTAGATGAAAGCTCTCCCTCTTTGTAGAAGTAGTAATAAACAAACATCTCCTGTACCCATACCTTCTTAGATTTTAAACCAAAGAAAGACTTCACCACCTCATTGCGTTCATCTACATTAAATCGAATAGTGATATTCTCTTCTCGAAAATAAAAATCTAATGACGTATCATAAATAACTTCGTTTTTATCATCCCTCTGAGAACGTGGACACACTTTTAAATTCACATAATCATCTATCCACCCCTCTACAACAATTCTCTCTCCACCTGTAATGTAATCTACAATCTTATTTAAGTGCTCTACATTATTTCCTACCTCATTTAACGAATAATTAGTCAACGAGACAACTTCAACCATAGAAATGTCCCATAACCTATTTAAAGCCTCCCTCTCCTCTTTCGGAAGTTTATACTCACTCGGAATATCATCTATTGTATTTTGGTATCGCTCATTATCTCCATAATGTTTCATCATTAACTCAAAATACTCAGCTGCCTTTTCTCTATTGTCTAATCCGCGATATGACCAAGCCAAACTAAACCAATAATTGATATTTGCTACCTCCTCGTTCAATTCAATGTAAATTGGATTGCTAAAAAAGGCCTCTGTCATATCTATCGTGCGTTGGTAATCTTTCTTCTCATAACGAATGTAAGTAAACAAATCAGCAGCCATATAGATTACCTCTGCTACAAGATCCTCATCTTCTATACCCTTCGCTTCAAATGCCTCTTTTAATTCTTTAAAAAACGCCTCTGCTTCCTCGCACTTATCAGCATTGATATAATTCTTTAGAATACGCCCTTGAACAGCTAAATAGTAAACAGTATTCTCATCATAATACGTCAACAACTCCTTAGCAAAATAATCTACCTCATCATACTCTTTCATTCCTTCTGCCAAGCGCATGCCACTTTCCATGTTCTCCCAAAACGGAGAAGCCTCATATCCCTTTTGATGTAACTTTAACGCGTAATTACACTCGTCTGTATTAAAATCACCATCACCCAAATTCACTATATTTCTAATCGTAATACCTAAATTATTACACAACATCGCGTAACCATTTTGGTTGTTATTAGCTTTATTGCCAATCCCTTTTTCAAAGTAAGCCTCTACAATTGGCACAATATACATTCCCAATTCTTTAGCAACTCCATAGTACTTCAATGCTTTCTCTGTTTCTCCACTATCGCGTAATTCGCTCGCCTTTTCTATAAAACGAGTCATTAAATTATAGCCGTAAAACCCATCACAATCAATTTCATACCCAAAAGCATCAACGTCAATTCCCAGCCTATCTCCTAATTCATAAAAGATAAAATACAATGGTCCGATTATCTTTTTATCTTGATCAAAATAACGGTGCAGATATTCAAAGGCACGCTTGCTATTTTTTTCAACTCTTAGATAATGTTGCGCTTTCATTTTTAGTGCAAACGCATTTTCTGCATCTTCTGCCAATCCCTTATCGGCTAAAGAACTAAATTTCATCCCAGCCTCGCGAATATTCTTAAATCCAAACTCTCCCGGATAATCTAAAGCAATGGAGTACATCAAATAAAGTAATCCCCATTCCTTGTCAATCTTTCCAGCATTGTATAGTTCTTCAATCTCTTTACCAAAAATGGCACAATACTCATTTCCGTGAAATATATAAAAAGACCTTAAAAAAGTATAAGCATCCGCATACTCACCTCTTTCTAAAAACAAACGCCCACCTTGAAATGCGGTATAATAATGATCAGGAAAATGCTCATAGCACAAACGATAAAAAGAACCCGCTGTGCTAAAGTCCTCCATCTCTCTATATAAATAAGCAATTCGATAATAAGTTTCACCAAACTCTCGGTCTTGCAGACTATATTCTTCTTTCAATAAAGAAATTTCAATCAGCTTGTCGTGCAAAACCTCTATCGCCTTCTCTTTTAACTCTAATTTACTTTCATAAATCCAAGCTAACCAGTCAAAAGCATTAAATATAGACTTCTTGTCCTCTTGTAAATTGTCAATAATTTCTTGAGCAGTGGACATCATGATAGATACATCTTCATAATACGGTCCATTGTAAATGCGTATTTTCCAGAATAACGCCTCCTCATTTAACGGGTTCTCACGAAGCAATTCCTCAATGATTGATAAGATTTGCTCGGACAAATCCTGATTCTTTGTATATAGTAAAACTTTTTCTTCTTCGTTAGCATTAGACAAGTCATCTCCTATTGTCAACTGATCGTACAACTCCTTTATCTCATCTAATCTTATATCTTTCTTAGTCATATATACTACCCCTTCTTTATCTTAATAAAACCCTAAATATACTACAAATCCCAAGTAGTGTGTAAATTAATTATTGCCAACTTCTACTATACCATTGAATTCTTCCCTTGTAAATCTCGTTTCTCTCTACCACACCTTAGCAGTAAATTATTCTTGTTTATGGTCTAACAAAAAACAGTGTTAAACCATTGTAATTCAATGATTATAAAACTATATTTTCTTCATTCTGTTTTAAGCTAATCTGAGTATAGTCTGACTATTGTCCCAGTATCCTCCGACAAAAGCACTCTCAGCCCCAGTAAACTCTAAGAAAAGTCGGACCATTGTCGGACAAATCTCCTTTTTAACTAAAATGATTATCAAAGCACATAAAAGCCTCAATCCCTTACTACCACAAGGATTAAAGAGAATTAACACCCTTTTTTTGAGCTAAAAAAGAAGCTTAATTCTATCTAAAATAAACCAAAATCATCTAAAAATAGTACTTACAATCATCGTTTTTACCTAATTTTCTTCTAAAAAGAGCCTTTTTTAATAAAAAACAATCTTTTTTTCACGCAATCTTCTGTCCTACTATTTTCAAATAGTACAACATTGTTTCTTAACAAATCTTTGTCAATTATTCTTTTGAACTATTAACAGAAACATATATGTTTGCTTAATATGAAAAAAATCAATTCACATAGTATTAAAAATCAAGGTCAAAGGTTCTTTGCCCTGTTTAGTCTTTTGTGGGTGATTTTATCTTCGTGTACCGTTCAAGCGACCATTTCTGCCCTAAGCGCAAATGATATCGCATCAATAGAACAAAACACTAAACCCAATAAACCAAAGCACAATAACAAAGTAGTATTTACAGCTGAAAATTGTCAAAATCAATTCACAGCAGATAACGACATTGTTATTCAAAAAGCAGGTGTAGATATCAGCAACCCTTATGTTGCCTTACTTATCTCCACTTTTGTATTCTTCTTTTTTGGCTTTGCGTTTTTAAAAGACTTATCT
>JASLGC010000001.1 GCA_030150335.1 Flavobacterium sp. | reverse complement strand
ACAATATTTAATGAATAAAATGAATTCGTATAAGACGATGAAAACAATTAAAATCTATGAAGATATACTTGTAAACAAATAAAAACTTATTTGTAAGCTTAAAAAGGGGTGTCAGTTTATAAACTGACACCCCTTTTTAATTTTTTGAGAGGACGGAAGTCATGGATTATTTATCCTATAATTATTAGTGCTGACACTCTTTTACAAGAATAAATTAAACTACCTGCTTGTATATATTGTATAAAACCTCATTATTTATTAAGGCATCATTACCAGCGGCAAGTACATTCTTACACGCTTTAATCTTAAGAGATGTTATCTATAATCAAATATTGATGTATCTGCTCAGTTCTTATGTAAATAAGTTGAATAAATAAATCGAATCTATAGATAAGATGATGTGACACAATATTCTTTGATTCAAATTTTTAAAATATACAATGCATTATTGTCACAGCAGGCTTATATGTTTACTTATAGCTGTGAATCTGTAGGAAAGCACCAATTCAAAATTAGCTCTTGTAAATTCAATGTTTTTGAAGTTTTAAGGCATTATAAGAGGAATAACCGCTTTTTAAAAAGGTTTAAAAGATGGTTATTGAGAGTCATTAATATTAAAATCAAACTTGTATCATGATCTTCTATTTCCTTTGTTTAAAAGGGCGTAATAATATTTTGAGCTATTTATCAAAAAGAAGAATAGTGAATAAGTATACAAGAGCGAAGATATAATTATGTCTACAATAAGTCATTTGAATAAGTAGGTTGTTAGGTTTTATTGTAATATAATAATATGGTACGTTGTATTTTATGTTAATAATGAATTTAGCTGGTAAATTTTTTAGTAGTAAATATTATTAATATGTTGGAATTCGTTTTTATAGCATTGTTTTTCTTTTCTGTAGCAATAGTTTATTTTTTTTACAATAAAACAGATTATAAAAATGAAAAATATTTGTTCTTAATTATCTTTAGACAGCTTATACTATTATTGACCTTTCATAGTCTTTTCATCTGTATAAGTATTCTTTTTTTTTATGAGAATAAGTTTTTAGCAAGAGGAACACCAATTTTCTTTTTCTATGGTCCTATTTTCTATTTGTTTGTCAAGGCATTAAGTAACAAAGAAGTGGGGAAAAGAAATCTTCAAAAAATAGATTACCAATTCTTTATTGGGTGGTTTTTTCTTGTAGGATATGTATCGTTATTAAGTGTGTCTGGCTCATTACCAGATTTCTTTGTTGATCTATATATTTATGTAATTTACATTTTATCAGGGATTTCAATTTTATTCTATAGCATCAGAAGTTACAGCTTAGTTATGAGAGATTTCAAAGAGGAAGATCCAATGATTAAACTTAAACTTTTTAAATTAATAACATTTTTCTTTTTCATTAGTATTTTGTTGTTTGGGTTTTATTTTCATGATATTCAATATGTTATATATTACAGGTTCGTAATGCTTGTTTATCTTATCTTAGTGATTAGTTTTTCTGTTCGTTTCTATTTTTCATTGGTGTCTTCAGTTAAACAAGAAAATAAATTAACTATTTCTGATTCCATTGTAAATGTTGGAGAATTAAGGGGAATACCAGTTTTCAGTCCTGAGATTCAAGTAAACGAAGAAAAAACAGAGGTGACAAAATATCAAAAATCAAAAATTAGTGATGAGTTATTATTGGAATACGATAAGCGTATTCAAGATGTTCTCATTGGCTCTAAACTATATTTAGATGCTGATTTTAAACTGGAAGATTTAGCAACTCAAACTAAAATTTCGAGATATTATTTAGGTCAATACTTTTCCAGAGTTCACTCAATGAACTTTAACCAATATATTAATCAGTTAAGAATTGATTATGTAATAGATTATATTAATAATCAACGTGATAAATCAAGTCTTACCGTGAATGAATTATTGGCAATAAGTGCGTTTAATTCAAGAACTTCTTTTTTCCGCAGTTTCAAAGACTTTAAGGGAATTGCGCCTTCTGAATACTTAGAAAATATCAAAAAGACAGATTAGCAGACCGTGTTCCACTTTTTTAGTTTTTAATTAAAACTAATTTTTACGCACAATTACATAATTATATGCAAAGATATTTGCACATGCTTAATATAAAAGCAGATTGTTTTTTTGGTAAAACAATGTAATTCGTAAAAAATTAGAAGAATGAGAAAAAAATTATTAAGTGTGGCCTTGTTGGTAGGTGCCTTTAACGCTACTGCGCAGGTTGGTATTGGTGTTGATATTCCTCATAAATCAGCCGAGTTAATGGTGTATTCCCAAGAAAGAGGGATTTTAATACCGAATGTAAAGCTACAAAGTACAGATGATACTAGTACTATAACTAATGGTAACGTTGAGAGTTTATTAGTTTATAATACTGAAACAAAGCAAGATGTCGTTCCAGGATATTACTATTGGAATAGCAAAAAATGGACAAGATTATTAACTGATTTAAATTCAGTAATAGATGCTCGTCCAGGAGAAAATGGCAAGCCAGGAACACCTGGTAAATCAGGAGATATCATTGTTAATGATACAGGAATCTGGGTTTGGGATCAAACTAAGAAAGAATGGGTTTTAATTCAAGGTGGAGGATTTAACATTGAAAAATTACCAGGTAATGGAAAACCAGGTGCACCTGGTACATCAGGAGGTCCACAAACTGGAAGCAATGTAGTAATCAATGGTGATGGATTTTGGCTTTATGATTCAAATAGTCAGTCTTGGGAATTGATAAAAGGAGCTAAAGGAGATTCTGGAGTACAAGGAAATCCAGGTCAAAGTGGAACTCCAGGAACATCAGGAACAGCAGGAGATATTGTAGTGAATGAA
>JASLGC010000303.1 GCA_030150335.1 Flavobacterium sp. | reverse complement strand
TTCAATCGTGTAACGAATTTGCTCAGACCCAGGGTTAATTCCAAACTCAGCCTTAGGAGTAATTCCATGTTCAACAGCTTGCTCTACAATAGAAGCCGCTCTTGACATATCCTCATAAGAAGAGTTAGTACAAGAACCAATCAATCCCCATTCCACTTTCAATGGCCATCCGTTTTTAGCTGCCTCTTCTTTCATTTTTGAAACAGGAGTCCCTCTATCTGGAGTAAAAGGTCCATTGATATGTGGTTCTAATTCAGACAAGTTAATTTCGATTAACTCATCAAAGTATTGTGATGGATTAGCATACACATCCGCATCAGCAGTTAAGTGTTCAGCCACTTTATCAGCAGCATCCACAACATCCTGACGACCAGTAGCAGCTAAATATCTTCTCATTGAATCATCGTATCCGAAAGTAGAAGTTGTAGCTCCAATTTCAGCACCCATGTTACAGATTGTACCTTTACCAGTACAAGACATAGAAGTAGCACCTTCACCAAAGTACTCAACAATAGCACCAGTTCCCCCTTTTACAGTAAGAATATCAGCTACTTTCAAGATAACGTCTTTAGGTGCAGTCCAACCGTTTAATTTACCAGTTAACTTAACACCAATTAATTTAGGGAATTTCAATTCCCAAGCCATACCTGACATAACATCCACAGCATCAGCTCCACCAACACCAATTGCCAACATACCTAACCCACCAGCATTCACTGTATGAGAGTCAGTACCGATCATTAAACCTCCTGGGAAAGCATAATTCTCTAATACAATTTGGTGAATAATACCAGCTCCTGGTTTCCAGAACCCGATACCATACTTGTTAGACACAGACGATAAGAAGTTAAAAACCTCTGATGATTGTGTTTCTGCAACTTGTAAATCAGTTGCCGCTCCTACTTTCGCTTGAATTAAGTGGTCACAGTGAACTGTAGTTGGCACTGCCACCTTTTCTTTTCCAGCATGCATAAATTGCAACAAAGCCATTTGTGCAGTAGCATCTTGACAAGCTACTCTGTCTGGTGCGAAATCTACATAGTCTTTACCTCTTTCAAATGCAGTTGAAGGCGTACCTTCCCACAAATGTGTATACAAGATTTTCTCTGAAAGTGTTAACGGACGTCCAACCAATTCACGAGCTTTAGCCACGCGATCAGGCATTTTGTCGTACACTTTTTTAATCATTTCGATATCAAAAGCCATACTAAAAACTCTTTTTTTACAAATTAAATTCTTTACACAATTTAATGCTTTTTACATTATAGAGAATATATAGAAATGTTAAATACATATATTTAAAATCATTCTATTTAAAAAGAAATACATAAACTATTAATCAATAACATTTTTTTGCTTTTTAATCAAATTACACAAATCTGTTAGACCAAAAAGAACAGTTGATTATCCTTTTTTACTGAAAAAAACACTATTTATATCGTCATTAACAAACAATAATTATCTACAAAAATAAGTTAATCAAACTCCCAATAGTATAAAACCACCTCTTTTCTAAACCTAAAAAACATCACTATACAATTGCCTTTACATAAAGGCACTAATACAGCTTAAAAAAAGGGACCGTCTATTAAAAGACAGTCCCTTTGATATATTATAGCTACTACTTAGTCGCTAATTATTTTGTTGAAATAGGAGTGAATTTTGTTAAGTTAATTCCCTCTACTGCAGCTTTGTATTCTTCGATAGTTGGGATTCTTCCTAAAATAGCAGAAAGAACAACAACAGGAGTAGAAGCCAATAAAGACTCTCCTTTTTTACGTTCTGAATCCTCTACAACACGTCCTTGGAACAAACGAGTTGAAGTAGCCATTACTGTATCTCCTTTAGCAGCTTTCTCTTGGTTACCCATACATAAGTTACATCCAGGACGCTCTAAATACATGATATTTTCATATTCTGTACGAGCATTGTTTTTAGGCAATAGATCACTAAATTCAAAACCAGAGTATTTTTGTAAATATTCCCAATCTCCTTCAGCTTTTAATTCGTCAATGATGTTGTAAGTAGGTGCAGCCACAACTAAAGGCGCATTAAACTTAACCTCACCATTTTGTTTTTCAATGTTCTTAAGCATTTGAGAAACGATTTTTAAATCGTCTTTATGCACCATACAAGAACCTACGAAACCTAAATCTACCTTTTTATCTCCACCGTAGTAAGAAAGTTCTCTAATAGCGTCGTGAGTATAACGTTTAGAAACATCCTCGTTATTTACATCTGGATCCGCAATCATTGGTTGCTCAATAATATCAAGATCAACCACAACCTCAGCATAATACTTAGCGTTAGCATCTGGAGCTAAAGCTGGTTTATCACCAGATTTAATCTCTTCAATTCTCTTATTCGCTTTGTTGATTAAACCTTGAAGAACGTGGTTTTTGTTATCCATACCTTTATCAATCATGATTTGGATACGGTTTTTAGCAATTTCTAAAGATTCAATTAAAGTATCATCTTGAGAAATACAGATAGACGCTTTCGCTTTCATCTCAGCAGTCCAGTCAGTAAATGTGAACGCTTGGTCAGCAAGAAGAGTACCGATGTGAACCTCGATAATTCTACCTTGGAATACGTTCTCTCCACTGAATTGTTTCAACATTTGAGATTGAGTAGCATGAACTACATCACGGAAATCCATGTGTTCTTTCATGTTACCTTTAAAAGTAACTTTTACAGACTCTGGGATTGGCATAGACGCCTCTCCAGTAGCTAAAGCAAGAGCTACAGTACCTGAATCCGCTCCAAAAGCAACACCTTTAGACATTCTTGTATGAGAGTCACCACCGATAATGATAGCCCAATCATCAATTGTAATATCATTTAATACTTTGTGGATAACGTCAGTCATTGAATGATACTCTCCTTTAGGGTCACGTGCAGTGATCAATCCGAAGTCATTCATGAATTTCATTAATTTAGGGATGTTAGCTTGTGCTTTTTTATCCCAAACAGATGCAGTGTGACAACCTGATTGGTATGCACCATCTACGATAGGAGAAATAACTGTTGCAGCCATTGCTTCTAACTCTTGAGAAGTCATTAAACCAGTTGTATCTTGAGACCCAACGATATTAACTTCCACACGAACGTCAGAACCAGCATGTAACACTTTTCCTTCTGTTACCCCTACTGCATTTCTATTAAAGATTTTTTCAACAGCTGTAAGCCCTTGTCCTTCGATAGTAATTTCTTTTGAAGGAGCGAAAACTACAGGAGCTTCCATTCCTAATAATTTAGCAGCAAAAGTTTGGATTTTTTTACCAAAAACGATAGCATAAGAACCACCAGCTTTGATAAACTCCATTTTTTGAGGAGTAAGAGCTTTAGAAATATCAATTAACTCTTGGTCTCCATTATAAAGCTTTTTAGCTTTTGTATCAATAGTAAGTACAGTACCTGTAGCTACAGAATAAACTTCTTCTAATACTGGTTCACCTTTTTCATTGCGAATAACCTCACCATTAGCATCAGTTTTCTTAACCCAGTTTTTAAGGTCAATACCAATACCACCAGTTACGTCAACAGTAGTTAAGAAAATAGGAGAAATACCATTCGTACCACCCACGATTGGAGCGATGTTTACAAACGGTACATAAGGACTTGCTTGTTTTCCTGTCCAAAGAGCAACGTTGTTAACTCCAGACATTCTTGAAGAACCAACTCCCATTGTTCCTTTTTCAGCGATCAACATCACACTCTTACCAGGGTGTAATTCTTGTAACGCTTTAATTTCTTTTTGCGCTTCTGGAGTGATCATACACTGTCCGTGAAGTTCACGGTCAGAACGCGAGTGAGCTTGGTTACCTGGAGATAATAAGTCAGTAGAAATATCACCTTCTCCAGCGATAAATGTAACCACCTCAATTTTCTCAGCTACAGCAGGAAGTTTAGTAAAGAACTCAGCTTTAGCGTAGCTTTCTACGATATCCTTAGCAATTACGTTTCCTTTTAAGAAAGCCTCTTTCAAACGATCAGTATCTGCATCATATAAGAAAACTTGTGTTTTCATAACTTTAGCAGCAGCTTCAGCGATAGCTACATCATTACCTAACGCTAAATCAAGAAGTACTTCAATTGAAGGTCCCCCTTTCATGTGAGATAACAATTCAAAAGCGAAAACAGGAGTAATTTCTTCTACTACTGACTCACCTAAGATAATTTCTTTTAAAAACTTAGCTTTAACACCAGCAGCACTTGTAGTACCAGGTAAAACATTGTAAATAAAAAGTTTTAGAGAATCTGCGTGATATTCATTCTCAGTATCTTTTACTTGTGCTATAATTTCAGTTAACAATTCAGCACCATCAATTGGTTTAGGGCTAAGTCCTAAATTTTTTCTTTCTTCAATCTCGTTGATGTAATCCTTATAAAGGCTCATAATTAATATCTATTAAATCTAAGGCTGACTGAATAAAATGACATCTGTATCAACCTATAAAAAGTTATTTTGTTTTAGTTCTCGTACCAATTACACTTCCCATAAGCACAAGTTATTTCTATTTCTAACTACCTAACAAATGACAAAAACACAAAGTAATACTGCACATAGCAATCTTCCTCAATGTCAGTCATCACAGATAATAGAGAGAAATCTTCAAGTTTAGCTTCATAAAAATTCACAAAACAATTCCCTTCTATTTTCAAGTAATTAGAAACCAAATACCTTATACAAAAAAAGTGTGATTAGTATTTCGATTTTTGTCATCACAAATTTAAGCAAACTAATTAATTATCAAAAGTTTTTAATGTTTCCTATAAAACCCCCAATTATTATTTATAAACATTCTACTTTAATGAATAAAATCTAATACTTTAAACAAACACAAACCATTTATTAAAAATACTTTATTTTTTAGCCATTAAAATATCATTTTGCGATATAAAATCCCTATTTAATAAAAAAACGACATTTCAACCTATTGTCAAAATGTCGTTTTCAATCACTCAGATTATTACTTTCTTATTTTTTAAGCCAATTATTGCGAAATTTGCAATCGCGAAATTCACCTTGAATATTGATATAAGCATCTTTTGTTTTAATAGACACCCATTTTTCCACTTCTTCACTTTGTTTCTTGTTCAAAGCCATATTTTTAACCTTGGTATAATCTTCTGCAAAGTCAATTTTGTGCTCTGGAAAACGCTTGTTTACGGTTACGATACGGAAGTTCTTAGTTCTCGTCTGCATATCTGTTTTAGGCGCTACCGGAGAAACATCACCTTCTTTCAATCCTGAAACCAAGAAATACAACTCTCTATCGTCCATGTTATTTAATTCAAAACGAGGGTCCATTGTCATTGGATCTTTCATAATCCCACCATTCAATCTCGTTTCTTTATCATCTGAAGAAGCTGCAGCAGCCTCAGCAAAAGTAATTTCTTTGTTTACAATCTTCTCTCTAATTCCTTCCAATTTCTTCTTAGCCTCAGCAACTGCCTCATCTGTTGGTTTAGGAATTAACAAGATATGACGTAAATCAACGTATTGACCTCTAATTTTTTCAACTTGAATAATATGGTAACCATATTCTGTTTCAAACGGTTCTGAGATATCTCCTTCAGCAGTACTAAAAGCTACATCTTTAAACTCTTTTACAAACTGTGTTTTCTTTGTAATAGAATAGAAACCACCATTTGGCGCAGAACCAGGATCATCTGTAAATAAAACAGCTTTACTAAAGAAACTTGCTCCATTCTCAAGAACGTCTTTTTTCATTTCTTTCAAACGGTCTATTACAAGTTGTTTTTGCTCTTTTGAAATAACAGGCTTAATCACAATCTCCGCCAATTCAACCTCATCACCTACCGTAGGTAATTGGTCTTTTGGAATTTCATTAAAGAAGCTACGCACTTCTTCAGGAGTAATCGTAACCTTAGACACAATATGCTGTTGCATATTCTGTGTCAATTTATTTTGTTTTACAATATCAAAAAGGTATTCGCGGAATTCCTCTTCATTCTTTTTATTGTAGAATTTGATAATCTTATCCATAGAACCTACCTCCTCAACCATACGGTTAATTTGGTCATTCATAAAACTTGTAACCTCAGAATCAGTTACCTCTAAACTATCTTGAACTGCTTGATGCGCGAAAAGTTTGTCCTCTAATAATTTTTCGAACAAATCACATCTTGATAAATCCCCTACAGGAATACGTTGTACTTTTAACTCAAGTAACGTTTTATCAATTTCTGACTCTAAAATAACGTACTCACCTACTACACCTACTACACCATCAATCTTTCTACCAGGCTTAGACTGTGCTTGTGCGAATCCTACAAAAGATAATGACAACCCTAAAGCCATAATTACCTTCTTATTAAAAAACTTCATATCTCTTATTGTTTTTAGCATCCTTTAAAATATCTTCTTCAAATTGTTTTAATAATTCCATCTTACGATCATTGATAACCATTAATCGCAATGATTTTTTCAAAAAGTCATACGGTATCACTTTACCTCTACCTATAACTGATTTAACTTTCACAAAATAAGTACTATTTTCTCCTTCTTCCTCGAAAAAATAATTGTTTTTTAAATAATTATCCCTGTTTGTTCTTTCGATAAAAGGTAATTTCTCGTAAATCTGTTTCACATCCACCCAAATAGAATCATTTAAAGCATACGATTTCATGTGCAAAGACATTCCTTCTAACTTTTTCAAATCCTCAGGTTTAGATGACGAAAAGTACTTTTTAATTGTCTTGTAATTACTGTTGTCATTTAACACTTGCGCATAAGACAACTTCACAAGCATATCATCAATTAAGAAATTCTGTTTATACTTAGCATAATACGCTTCCAAATCTTTTTCTTGTACAACAGTATCAATTTGCTGCTGCACTAACTTTTCTAAATAAGCCTTGATAAGCAAATCACTCTTAAACTGAGCCACTAATTTATCAATCTCCTCCACCTTATCATCTGGTAAGTTAAACTCTGCTGCGTCTAACAGCAGTCTTTTACTTGCCCATTTATCAATAAATCGTTTCACAATTGCCAAACTATCCTTTTGTGTTGCTCCCAATGGAACAATACTTCTCAGTTCATCCTTTAGCAAATAATTATCGCTCACTCGGGCTACAGCATTCTTTTTGTCAATTTCACCACCACCGTTACCACAAGAAGTCAAAACTGTACAACTTGCCAGTAAAATCAAACAATAGCTTAGAATATTACGGTTTTTCATATTTATACATTTGACTTT
Source organism: Flavobacterium sp. (assembly GCA_030150335.1). GTDB lineage: Bacteria > Bacteroidota > Bacteroidia > Flavobacteriales > Flavobacteriaceae > Flavobacterium. Next base: position 584 of record JASLGC010000303.1, on the reverse strand, counting down.
TATCAAACTAATTTTCAAAAATACTTATTTAAAGTTAGTTCTTACAATCTTTCTGCTATTAATCCTTAATTATAAGCAAACAGATACTGATTTTAAAAGCTAACAACACAATAATACAAATACTCTATTAAAATCAAACTATATCTTAACTCGATATTGGCATTTAAATTGTCTTTAAACTTAAAAACAAAGCAGATTCTTCATTTTAAATCCCAATCAGCTAATGTACACTCTCCACTTCTCTGCATTTATTCCCCAATAAATTAACAAACCTCCCCCATTTAGCGTAAAATATACCATTTACTAAGTCAAGACTCAGCCATATACCAAAAAACCACTTTTTTTTATACAAATAATAAGTACTTTTGTAGCCTAAAATTTTTAATAATGAGTTTTTTAAAAGAAATTGATCGTAGACGTACATTTGGTGTTATTGCTCACCCGGATGCTGGTAAAACTACACTTACAGAAAAGTTACTTCTTTTTGGTGGAGCTATTCAAGAAGCTGGGGCTGTAAAAAACAACAAAATTAAAAAAGGAGCTACTTCCGATTTTATGGAAATTGAGCGTCAACGTGGTATCTC
>JASLGC010000334.1 GCA_030150335.1 Flavobacterium sp. | reverse complement strand
CTTTTTCAATATTCATGGAATACATGATTTGAGCGTGCAAAGATAAAAAATAATTACAATTACAAGCTAGTTATCAAATTTTTTTGTACTAAAATCTTTTTCTTGAGGCTGTAATGGGTTCTTAGCAGACTCTAAATTTCTATTTCTATTGTTATAGATGTCTAAAGCTAAGTACACAGCTTCTCTGAAAGAAGTTGGGTCTGCCAATCCTTTTCCTGCGATTTCAAATGCAGTACCGTGGTCGGGAGAAGTTCTAATCTTATCAAGCCCTGCAGTGTAATTTACACCTTTTCCAAATGAAATTGCTTTAAATGGAGCAAGTCCTTGATCGTGATAGCATGCTATAACAGCATCGAAATGTTTGTATGTTTCTGATCCAAAAAATCCATCCGCTGCAAAAGGTCCTGATACTAAAATACCATTATCGTGTAATTTTTGTATCGTTGGTTTTATCACTTCAATTTCTTCTTTACCAATTACACCGCCATCTCCAGCATGTGGATTTAAACCTAAAATTGCAATCTTTGGTTTGAACACATTAAAGTCATTTTTTAACGTGTTGTTGATTGTTTTTACTTTTTGTTCAATCAACTCTGGTGTAATTGCAGCAGCTACCTCTTGAATAGGTAAATGATCTGTAAGTAATCCTATTTTTAATTCATCGCTAACTAACAACATTAAGGCGTCGCCTTGTAATTGTTCATTTAAATAATCTGTGTGTCCAGGGTATTTAAATTCGTCATCAACACTGTTATACTTGTTAATAGGTGCAGTAACTAAAACATCTATTTCGCCATTTTTCAATGCCTCTGTAGCACTTATGAATGATTTTATAGCATATTTACCAACTAAAGGGTCATTTTGACCAAATGTGATGTTTATATTTTCTTTCCAAAGATTGTAAACATTAAGCTTGTTTGGAATAACTTGTGCTAAACTGTCAATACCTTGAATAGTAGTGTTATTTCCTATTGTTTTCTTAACGTATGATAGCGGTTTTGAATTTCCGAATATTATAGGAGTGCAAATTTCAAGCATTCTACTGTCCTCGAAACATTTGAGTATTACTTCACTGCCAACACCATTTAGGTCGCCTATTGAGATACCTACTTTTATAATTTCTTCTTTCTGGCTCATAGTTTCGTTTAAATTATTGCTACTTTTGAAAGCAAATTTAATAAAAATAAATGGAGTTATGTTTACAGGTATTGTTGAAAACATCGGAAATATAAAAAGTATTGTAAAAGAACAAGAGAATTTACATATCACCGTGCAATGTGGTTTTGCACAAGAACTTAAGGTAGATCAGAGTGTTTTACACAATGGTATCTGTTTAACTGTTGTTGCTATTGAAGGTGATAGTTATCGAGTAACGGCTATCAAAGAAACAATTGATGTAACTACTGTAGGGCTTTGGAAAGAAGGTCAGCAATTAAATTTAGAAAGAGCAATGCTGTTTAATGGTCGTTTAGACGGACATATTGTTCAAGGACATGTTGATCATATTGGAGAATGTGTTTCTATTGAAGAAGCTGCTGGTAGTACATATTTTGGATTTGAATACAAGAAGGATTCGCAACATGTAACCATTGAAAAAGGATCTATTACAATTGACGGAACCAGTTTAACAGTTGTTGATTCTGGTGTAAATACTTTTAAGGTAGCAATTATACCTTTTACATTAGAACATACGATATTTAAGACCTATGCAATAGGTACAAAAGTGAACCTTGAATTTGATGTAATAGGTAAATATGTAAGTAAGTTGGTTTCTGTCGGAAAATTATAGTAGTGCATTTTTGTAACTTTTTGATATAAAAGGTTTTAATTTGCACGTGTAAATATAAAATATGAAGTTTAATTCACAGAATGGTAATTTTGCGGCGATGAATGATGAAGAGCTTGTGCAGTTCATTGTTCATAGTGGTAATACTAACTTGTTTGGGATACTTTACGACCGGTATGCGCAGAAGGTTTTTGCTAAGTGTCTTGGTTTTGCTGAATCGCGTGATGTCGCAGAAGATTTAACGCAAGATATTTTTGTCAAGTTATATTTGAACTTGAAGAATTTTAGGGGGGAATCTAAGTTTTCAACTTGGATTTATTCATTTGCATATAATCACTGTGTAAACTATTCTAAGTCGGTCTTAAAGAAAAAAAGGAAAGAAGAAAGTTTGAGTGATGAAAACCAATATGACATTGCAATAGAAGATGAAATCAGTGATGAAGAAATCTTTGCATTGAGTGTTGGTAAGTTGCAAGAGTCGTTAGTTAGGCTTGATTCTGAAGATAAGATTCTATTATTGATGAAATATCAAGATGACAAGCCGATTAAGGAAATATCTACCTTGTTAGATTTAGGTGAAAGTGCTGTGAAAATGCGCCTTCATCGAGCTAAAAAAAGAATAGTAGAAATTTATAACTCATTGTAATTATGGATAATCCGTTCAAAAAAATACTTCAGGATGAAAAATTACCAGATTACTTAAAGGATAGGGTAATAGATAATCTTAATTTTATTAAGTTGTCATTGGATATGTCAGAGTTATA
>JASLGC010000242.1 GCA_030150335.1 Flavobacterium sp. | reverse complement strand
GAGCGTGTAACGCTGATGGCTATTTTAGAAGATGTATTTAGAAATGCGTTGAAAAAAAGATTTGGAGCTGATGATAATTTTGATATTATTGTTAATCCAGATAAAGGTGATTGCCAGATATTTAGAAACCGTACTGTTGTTAATGATGGTGAAGTAGAGGATGATAATTATGAAATATCATTATCACAAGCACGTAAAATCGAACCAGATTTTGAGGTAGGAGAAGAAGTTTCTGAGGAAGTGAAATTAGAGGAATTAGGAAGACGTGCTATTTTAGCATTACGTCAAAACTTAAACTCTAAGGTTACTGAACATGACAATACTACTCTGTACAAACAGTTTAAAGACATCGTAGGAGAAGTTTATTCTGCTGAAGTGCATCACATCCGTCCAAAAGTTGTAATTTTGATGGATGAAGAAGGAAATGAAATAGTATTACCAAAAGAAAAACAGATTGCATCTGATTTCTTTAGAAAAGGTGATACAATTAGAGGTATAATCGAATCAGTTGAATTGAAGGGTACTAAACCTCAAATCATCATGTCTCGTACTTCTATTAAATTTTTGGAAAAATTGTTTGAACAAGAAATTCCAGAGATTGCAGATGGTCACATCACTGTAAAAAAAGTTGTGAGAATACCAGGAGAAAAAGCGAAAGTAGCTGTAGATACATTTGATGATAGAATTGACCCAGTTGGTGCTTGTGTAGGTATGAAGGGGTCTCGTATTCACGGTATTGTTCGTGAGTTAGGAAACGAGAATATTGACGTTATCAACTTTACAAATAATACAGATTTATTTATTAAACGTGCATTAGCACCAGCTCGCGTTAACAAAGTTGTTATTGACGAGGAGGCTAAGAAAGCAAACGTATATTTAGATTTAGAAGAAGTATCTCGTGCTATTGGACGTGGAGGTCAAAACATTAAATTAGCTGGTTTGTTAACTGGTTATGATATTGATGTAATGAGAGAACTAAACCCTGATGATGATGACGTTGAATTGAAAGAATTCAAAGACGAAATCGACGAGTGGGTTATTGAAGAATTTGCAAGAATTGGTTTGGATACAGCAAAAAGCGTTTTAAGTCTTAGTGTTGACGAGTTGATGAAACGAACTGATCTTGAAGAGGAAACAATTGAAGATGTGATGAGAATCTTGAAGGAAGAGTTCGAAGATTAACACCAACAGTATACAACACAACACATTTAAATACACTAAAAAGATAATATGTCTGAAGAAAGAGCAATAAGAATTAATAAAGTTTTAAGGGAATTAAATATTTCTCTCGATAGAGCCGTTGACTTTTTAAAAGGTAAAGGGCATGATATCGACGCAACACCTAATGCTAAAATTTCTGAAGTGGAATATAGCGTTTTGTGTAAACAATTTTCTGCTGATAAAGGCAAGAAAGAGGCATCTATTGAGGTGAGTGAAGAGAAAAAGAAAGAGAAAGAGGCTTTAAAATTGGAGCGCGAGAAAGAGCTAGAAGAGAAGAAAAAGCAAGAAGAATTACGTATCAAACGTGAGCAAGAAATCATCAGAGCTAAAGCTGAAGAAATCGCTGCAATCAAACCGGTAGGTAAGATAGATCTTGAGCCTAAAAAAACTAAAGCTCCTTCAGAAGATGTAAGTAAAGTGAATAAAACTTTAGAAAAAGATGCTGAAGCTCCTGCTAAAGAGAGTAAAGTGAAAGAATCAAATACAGTTGTAGAAGGTAAAAAAGAAACTGCCTCTAAAACTGATGTTAAGAAAGAAGCATCGAAAGTAACGAACCCAGGTAAACAAGTGGAAGGTAAAAAAGAGGTAGAAAAACCAAAACAAAAGGAATCTACAGGAGGTAAAGATGCTTCATTTAAAAAGGTCGATTCTAAAAAAATCGAAGAGCCTAAAAAGGTTGAAGATGCTAACAATGCTGATGCAAAAGTTGGAGATGAAGTAATCAAAACAAATTACCAAAAACTTTCAGGAACTACTTTTACAGGTCAAACAATTGATTTATCTCAATTTAATAAACCTAAGAAGAAAAAAGAAGATCCTAAGAAAGGAAATGGTAACGCTTCTAATAAAGATAACAAAAAAGAAGGTGCTCCTGGTGCTAATAAGAATAAGAGAAAGCGTATTGCTAAACCTGGTGAAGGTGGAAATACTACTAATGCTAATTCTAACACAGGAGGTAATAACAACAATAATAAAGGAGGTCAGAACAGAAACAATAGTGGTGGTGGAAAATTTGGTAACAAAAATAACCAAAGAAGAAATACTACTCCAATTGTAAAAGCTGAACCGACTGAAGAAGAAGTTAAAAACCAAATTAAGGAGACGTTAGAACGTCTTCAAGGTAAAGGTAACAAGTCTAAAGCTGCTAAGTATCGTCGTGACAAACGTGATACTCACCGTAAGAAAACGGATATGGAGCAATTAGAAATCGAAGCAGGAAGCAGAATCTTGAAAGTAACGGAATTCGTTACTGTAGGTGAAGTTGCTACGATGATGGATGTGCCTATTACTAAAGTTATTGGTAGCTGTATGTCATTAGGTATCATGGTTACAATGAATCAACGTCTTGACGCTGAAACATTGACTATTGTGGCTGATGAGTTCGGATACGAAGTTGACTTTACAACTGCTGATATTGATGAGTCTATTGAAGAAACTCCAGATAGAGAAGAAGATTTATTACCAAGAGCTCCAATTGTTACTGTAATGGGACACGTGGATCACGGTAAAACATCTTTACTGGATTACGTGCGTAAAGCAAACGTAATTGCTGGAGAGTCTGGAGGTATTACACAACATATTGGTGCATACGGTGTAACTTTAGAAGGTGGTCAAAAAATTACTTTCTTAGATACTCCTGGTCACGAAGCGTTTACAGCGATGCGTGCTCGTGGAGCTCAAGTTACAGATATCGTTATTATCGTAATTGCTGCGGATGATGATATCATGCCACAAACTAAGGAGGCGATTAGCCACGCTCAAGCAGCTGGTGTTCCAATCATCTTCGCAATCAATAAAGTGGATAAACCTACTGCTAACCCTGATAAGATTAAAGAGCGTTTAGCTTCTATGAACTTATTAGTTGAAGAGTGGGGTGGTACTTACCAATCACAAGATATTTCTGCAAAACAAGGTATCGGTATGAAAGAATTACTTGAAAAAGTTCTTCTTGAGGCTGAGATGTTAGAGTTAAAAGCTAACCCTAATAAATTAGCTGTTGGTACTGTAGTTGAAGCATTCTTAGATAAAGGTAGAGGATATGTTTCTACTGTATTAGTTCAAGCTGGTACATTAAAAGTAGGAGATTATTTATTAGCTGGACGTAGCCATGGTAAAGTTCGTGCAATGCATGATGAGCGTGGTAAGTCAGTGAAAGAAGCTGGACCTTCAAGACCAATCTCTGTATTAGGTTTAGATGGTGCACCTACTGCAGGTGATAAATTCAATGTATTTGAAGAAGAAAAAGAAGCAAAACAAATTGCTGCTAAACGTACGCAATTAGTTCGTGAACAATCTGTACGTGCTCAACGTCACATTACGTTAGCTGAGATTGGACGTCGTATTGCTTTAGGAGACTTCAAAGAGTTGAACATTATCTTAAAAGGGGACGTGGATGGTTCTGTTGAAGCATTATCTGATTCATTCTCTAAATTATCTACTGAAGAAATTCAAATCAACATTATTCATAAAGGTGTTGGTGCGATTACAGAATCTGACGTATTGTTAGCTTCTGCTTCTGATGCAATTATTATTGGATTTAACGTTCGTCCGATGGCTTCTGCTAAACAGTTAGCTGATAAGGAAGAAATCGATATCCGTAATTATTCAATCATCTATGATGCAATTGATGACTTGAAAGATGCAATGGAAGGTATGTTATCTCCAGAGATGAAAGAAGAGGTTACAGGAAGTGCTGAAATTCGTGAATTATTCAAGATTTCTAAAGTTGGAACAATCGCTGGATGTATGGTTACAGATGGTAAGATATTCCGTTCTTCAAGAATCCGCTTAATCCGTGAAGGAGTTGTAATTTACACTGGTGAATTACTTGCTTTAAAACGTTTCAAAGACGATGCTAAAGAAGTATCTAAAGGATATGACTGTGGTATTCAGATTAAAAACTACAATGACATTAAAGAATACGATGTTATTGAAGCATTCCAAGAAGTGGAAGTTAAGAAAAAACTTAAATAATATATATTTTAAAAAAAGGGGTTGCTTTTGCAACCCCTTTTTTTATGTCATTATGTCAAATTTTTAGTTTGGCGTGTCATTTGATGGTATATTTGTTATATAACTTAAAAATGACTTGTTATGGGAATTTGGATTTTTATGATACTTATTATGGGGGTAAGTTGGTACGTTGGAAATCGCTTACAATCTAAATTTGATAAGTACTCTAAAGTACATTTACAAAATGGAATGAGTGGTGCTGAGATTGCACAAAAGATGTTGTTTGACCATGGGATAAGAGATGTAAAAGTAATTTCTACTCCTGGACGTTTAACTGATCATTATAACCCTGTAGATAAAACGGTAAATTTAAGTGAGGCTGTATATAACGAGCGCAATGCTTCTGCTGCTGCTGTTGCAGCACATGAAGTTGGACATGCTGTACAGCACGCACAAGCTTATCATTGGTTGACTATGCGTTCGAAGTTAGTGCCAGCTGTAAGTATTAGTTCAAGAGTGATGCCTTTTGTTCTATTAGGAGGAGTGTTGATGATTAATACATTTCCACAATTATTATTGTTAGGAATTATATTATTTGCGCTTACAACGCTATTTTCTTTTGTTACTCTTCCTGTTGAATATGATGCGAGTAATCGTGCGTTAAAGTGGCTACAAACGAAAAATATGGTAACTCAGCAAGAGTATGCTGGAGCTAAGGATGCTTTGTCTTGGGCTGCTCGTACGTATGTAGTTGCTGCAATTTCTTCTTTAGGTACTTTATTGTATTATGTGATGATTTATATGGGTAGAAGGTAAATTACCTTATGGATATAAAAAAAGCCTCAAAGGAGGCTTTTTTTCATTTATAATAGGTTTATTTCAATCATCACTGGGATGTGGTCAGATACTTTTCTGGCTTCTGCTATATCTGTAAAGTCTTCAAAGAATAGTATGGCTTTGGCTTTGATTAATTCAACTTTGTTTGGGTGGATTAGAATATTATCATATTCAGAAGCTAAGCAATCTCCGTTGATACATTTTTGTCTCAAACTTGTTTTTTGTTTCTCAAAAGAAGAGATGTATCCTTGCTTTTTTAATGGATTGAACACTGAGTGACTTTCAGGGAGATTGAAGTCTCCTAAGAAGATTAAATTGTGTTCAGGATATAGAGCAGGTAAAAACTTTAAATATTTGATTTCAGTTTCTGGTTGATGTTTCTTAGGTAAGGCATGCATGCTGCTTATTGTAAACTCTTTTCCTTTATAGATGAAGGTTGCAAAGTAAGGTTCTCTTTCAATCTCGTCTTTGTAATTAGGTTCAAGAAAGGGTTTTCCTTTAAGCTTTATATTTTTTGTTTTCCACAAATAGGCATATCTCTCCGAGCGGTAAGGAGAGCTTTCGGTAGGATTGCTTATAGCATATTCCCACTTAGCTCCTGACTTCCTATTTAATTCTTCGTGTAACTTAGCTATGGCTTGTGCGCCACTTGGGTTAGTTACAACTTCTTGAATTGCTATTATATCTGTTTGCTTAATTACTTTTGCAATGTAAGCGATTGTTTCGTCTGTTTTACTTTTTCCAATGTTTTGTAAATTCCAAGTCATTACTTTGACTTGAGCAAGCATGGAGATGCTTAATAATAAAGTGAATAAAAGAGTTGCGTATAGTTTTAAAAACTTGAATTTAGGCATTTTGATTTTTGTTAAAGGGGTTGTATTTAGACGGTTTTTATAAAGTTCATTTGTAAAAATGGTGTATTTTTACACGAATTTATTTTTGAGGTCAAATTAGTTTGAACAGCAAAAATAGTGATGTAATTGAATTAAACTTTACAAAGTGAAAACATTTTCTTCTATCAGTAATTTTCAGACAAATAAAAAAGTAGTAGCAACTTTAGGTACTTTTGATGGTGTTCATATTGGACATCAAATGATTATCAAAAAATTAGTTGACTCTGCGAATGCTATTGGTGCTGAAAGTTTGGTGTTAACTTTTTTCCCTCATCCTCGTATGGTTCTTAAACAAGACCACTCTATCAGGATGTTAAACACATTAGATGAAAAGAAAGAGCTTTTAGAACAATTGGGGTTAGATAATCTTGTAGTTCAAAAGTTTGATTATGACTTCTCACAACTTAGTGCTGAAGAATTTGTAAAGCATGTTTTAGTTGATAAATTCAATATTAGTAAGATTATTATTGGTTATGACCATCGCTTTGGAAAGAATCGAACTGCGGATATTAACGATTTGAAGATGTTTGGTGAAAAGTATGGTTTTGAAGTTGAGGAGATTTCTGCTCAAGAAATAGACCACGTTTCTATTAGTTCTACTAAGATTAGACAAGCACTTTTGGATGGAGATATGACTTTAGCAAATGAGTTTTTAGGTTATGATTTCTATTTTTCTGGTATTGTTGTTCATGGTAAGAAGCTGGGTAGAAAGCTCGGTTTTCCAACCGCTAATATTTCTATAAATGAAGATTACAAGATGATTCCTAAGAATGGAGTGTATATTGTAGAATCTACTATTAATGGAGAGAGAGTAAAGGGAATGATGAGCGTTGGGATAAATCCTACTTTTGAAGGACACCCTTATACAATCGAGGTGAATTACTTAGATTGGAATGGTGATTTATACGACCAAACGTTAAAAGTTCGTATCTTAGACAGAATTAGAGATGAATTAAAATTTAACGGACTTGATGAGTTAGTGGCGTGTTTGAAAGATGATGAACGCATAACTCGTGAGTATTTTGAACAGTATGTGGAAAAAGGCGTTTCAACCAATAGATAACTCTCCTTTAATAATTTTTAGGATATTATTCGGTTTCTTGTTTGCTTGTGAATCTTTCGGAGCATTAGCAACAGGCTGGGTAAAAAGTAATTTAGTAGATGTAAACTTTACGTTCTCTCATATTTACATGGACTTCTTACAAGTGCTTGTAGGACCACAGATGTATGTGTACTTTGCTTTAATGGGATGTGTGTCTATTGCAGTGATGCTTGGATATCGCTATCGACTGAGCATGATATTGCTTACAATTCTCTGGGCTGGGGCGTATTATATACAAAAGACTTCCTACAATAACCACTATTATATGTTGTTGGTTATTTGTTTTTATATGTGTTTTTTACCGGCGAATAGATATGCTTCTCTTGATGTAAAACAGGGTAGAGTAAGCCAAGGTTTGTTTATGAATCAGTATGTTTCTTGGATATTTATATTTCAAGTGTCCATATTATATGTATTTGGAACAGTGGCAAAGTTTTACCCAGATTGGCTTGATGGTACATTTACTAAGTTAATGTATGAAGGGGCTAATATTCCTGACGTATTTAAAGAAGCGTTTACAGCTAAGTGGTTTTATGTTTCCATTGCGTATTTAGGAATTTTGTTTGATGGATTAATCGTTCCTCTATTGTTATACAAACGCACGAGAACATGGGCGTTGATAGCTTCTTTGGTTTTTCACTTATTTAATTCTATAACATTACACATCGGTATATTCCCATATTTTGCATTGAGCTTTGCTGTGTTTTTTTACGAGCCAGAGCAAATACGTGCTTTGTTTTTCAAGAAGAAACCTATTTTAGATATAAGCTCTATAAATATTACGCAAGCTAAAGATATAGCACTTTCTAAGGTTTCATTAGCTATAATAGGTGTTTTTGCTTTTGTTCAATTGATATTGCCTTTGCGAATGTATTTCATTGAAGGGGATACACTGTGGACAGATGAAGCTCATCGATTAAGCTGGCGTATGATGCTCCGTTCAAGAGCTGGATATACAAACTATATAGTTGAGAATAAAAGTACGGGAGAACGACGCTATTATGACATAGAGGATGTTTTGACTTCGAAACAGCAAGCAAGATTGACTTCACCAGATATGATTTGGCAGATGGCGCAGTATATTAAGAAGGAGTATGAGCAAAAAGGAGAAGATGTAGCGGTGTATGCTGAAAGTTATGTTTCTATTAATCGCCGTGATCTTAGTCGATTTGTTGACGCTAAAGTTGATTTGGGTGCTGTAGAATGGGATTATTTTAAGCACTGTGATTGGATATTGGAAAAGCCTTTCTAAGTTGAAATGGCAGATATATAAATAACAAAAAAGCGTACTGATTAGTACGCTTTTTTGTTATTTATTATTTTGTTCAAGTTCTTTCTTGTATTCAATTAAGTGAAATTCTGTGTCTAATTTACCATAAGTAAAATAGTTAATCCAATCTCCTAAATTGATGTATTTTGATTTTTCATTTAAGTCAATAATCATTGGTAAATGTCGATGACCGAATACAAAATAATCAAAATGTTGAGTTTCTAATTTGCGTTTGGCATATAAAATTAGCCATTCTTTATCTTCTCCTAAAAACGTGATATCTTCATCTCCTGAAATCAGTTTGTTTTTTACAGATAAATAAGAGCCTAATTTAACTCCAATATCTGGATGAAGCCATCTAAATAGCCATTTAGATACTTTATTGGTAAATACTTTTTTCATTCTCTTATAGCCTAAGTCTCCTGGACCTAAACCATCACCATGAGCAATAAAAAGTGATTTTCCGTTTATATCAAATGTCTGTGACTCGTGGAAAACTGGAATACCTAATTCTGTTTGAAAGTAGTCATCCATCCATAAATCGTGATTCCCTACAAAGAAAAAGATTGGAATGCCTTTGTCTTTTAATTCAGCTAATTTCCCTAATATTCTTACAAAACCTTTAGGTATAACTGTCTTGTACTCAAACCAGAAGTCAAATAAGTCTCCTAATATGAATAAGGCTCCCATATCGTCTTCCTTCTCTTTCAACCATTGCAAAAAAATCTGTTCACGAGGAAGACTTTTTTCGCGGGTTGGAGCTCCGAAGTGTTGATCAGAAGCAAAGTATATACTTTTATTTGTATTGATTGTAAAGTTCAATGCTTATAAATTATCAGATTGATGCCATTCAGCATATGATGATTCTGTTTCTTGCAAACGCAATGAGTATAATTCGATTCCTTGAGGTAATCTACTTTTGATTTTTGCAGCAAAGTCAATTACCATATTTTCACTTGTAGGTTGATAGTCAACTAAAATAACGTGGTGTCCACGATCTGCTAATTCTTTTGCAAGTTCAATATGTGGCGTGTTTTTATTAAAAACAGTTGCGTGGTCAAAAATATCTACAATGTCTTCTTTTACGATTTTTTTTAGATCTCCAAAATCTATAACCATTCCATACTTCACATTGTTTATATCTTCAATAGGTGTTCCAATAACTGTAACTCCTAATTTATAACTGTGACCATGTACATTACGACATTTACCATCGTAACCATACAATGCATGACCTGTTTCAAATGTGAATTGTTTTGTAATTCTAATCTTAGGCATAACTAAAAATTTTGGCAAAGGTAAGGAAAAATATAGTCCTTCAATTGTTTTTGACTCACGCTTTTATAAGAGTGAAAAAGATAAACTTCTATTTAGAAGATTCTATAATTAAGTTGCAAGTTAACCATTGGCCACCAACTTAACCATTTTGTATATTTATCTGCATCATCGATTGATGCTGTCAGGTCAGATGTTGTCCCTACTTTTTTGTTGTTTTGTTTTAAAGTGTAATCACCTTGATAAAGAACTCCAAGCTCAAATTTAACCCCAAATTTTCGTTTAGAAACAGCTCTTCCTAATCCAATTCCAAAGTATGGTTTGATTACATTCCCAAGTGTTAGTTCAGCATTTAACTCACCATTAGTAATATCTAATTCATATCCATCAAATTCAAGTGTAGGCCAATCATATCCTGGAAGTATATTTACAGGGGTACCATCTCCATCAGTTAAAAAACCATTTGCTTTTATTTTGGTGTTTCCGATGTAAAAACCTCCTGTTAAGTGAAATATTCCTTTTTTGAAAGGGTAGTAATCTACTAAAGCATGTGCGTGAAAAGTGTTTAACTTCGCTTTCATTTCATAAGTAGGATGTACGCCAAAAGCTTCGTATAGTGATCCGTTTTCGTCATCAATATCAATGTCATATTGACTACTATTGAAATTGAAAAAGTTAAGACCACCTCTTAGCTTTAGGTTTTGTGTAAGTGGAGTTGCTGCTTCGATATTAATACCTAAAGTTGATACCCCAACAGAAACGTTTAAATGGCTGAAGCTATTTTTAGTAAAATGAGCAGTGTGTCTATCCTTATCTCGTGTAGGAAAATCAGAAAATTCAGGATTGTTGTTAGAGATTGCAAATGCTGATTGAGCAATAATTAGGCATCCACAAAGACTTGGTAAATTTTTAATCATATTTTTTTAACTGGCAAATATAGAGCATATTAACCAAATGTGTTATATAAAAGCTAATGAAAAGGAAAAGAGTTGCTTAATAGCAACTCTTTTATTTGTTTTTAAATTGATTTAAAGCATTGACAGTAAACTCTGAAAGTACAAGTTTACCAGATATTTCAGCTCTTTGATGTAATAGCTCCGTCCAGTTTTCTGTTCCTTCCCAAAAGATAGTCTTCATTTCTTTAAGTGCTTCAGGGTTGTATTCGCTAATTCGATTACTAAATGATTCAAGTTCGATGTCCATCATCTCAGTAGTATCGTATAATTCTGAATATAATCCATGGTTATAGGCCCAAGTAGCTGTTTTCCATTCATGAGCAGCTAAAGACATCTGTGCAAATGCTGTTTTTCCTATTTTTCTTGATACAGCAGGTTCAATAACGAAAGGACCGATACCGATAGCAAGCTCAGAAAGTTTGATTGCTGCTTTATCTGTAGCGAAACAATAATCACATGCTGCAGCTAATCCAACACCACCACCTACTGTTTTTCCGTGTATTCTTCCTATAAATATTTTAGGACTTCTACGCATTGCATCAATTACTGTTGCAAATCCTGAAAAGAATTGTTTTCCGATTACAGGATCTTTAATAGAAAGTAATTCATCAAAGGAAGCTCCCGCACAAAAAGCTCCATCGCCATCACTTCTTAAAATAATGGTAGTGATTTCTTGGTTTTTGCTCAACTCTTCGATAAGGTTGGTTAGTTTGTGTAAGTAAATGCTTGGAAAGGAATTACTTGCAGGGGTGTAGAATGTAATTGTAGCAACCTTTTTTGTTATTGAGGATGTAATATAAGGCTGTTTTTTCTCTGTATTCATAATAAAATGGTTTTATCCAAATGTAAGAATTAAATCTTTTGATAGGTAAACTGTTAATAAAGGAAGTTTTTTTCGTTTTTCTTTTTTTTTACTACTTGATCGTTTCTCCTTGCTGGATTAGGATTGGGAGATTTTTTAAGTAAAACTTTTGTTTCATTTTTTTAGGTTTTAATATAAGCTAATAGTTCGAATATTAAATTTTCTAAAAGTTTAAAATATTTGCATCGTGCTTTTGGAAGGATAGCTTTCTAAATGCAATAATTGAATCATATCACTGATAAAAAAGTGGAAATTTTAATCATTTTGATTTCTTTTTGAGAATGTAAGCAATTGATTAATATGAATTTAAAATTCACAAAATAGTAAACATTGGTTTTGAATTGATGTTTACAGTAATATGGTTTTTTTAGAAAAATAGATAGAGACTTAGTAATAGGAATCTTTTATAAAGTAAAGAATTTAATTAACGTTCAAATAGTTGAATATAACTCAAAACAGAATTTAAAATGAAGAAAATTACAATTATGGCTGCGCTTCTTATGGGAGGTTATATGGCAAACGCACAAGTAGGTATTGGAACACCAGAACCTAATAAATTTGCGGAATTAGATATCGTAGCAAAAAATGGAAATCGAGGAATTTTAATTCCACGTATTCAATTGGCAGGTGAGACTGTATTCGGTATGGAAGGAGCAGGTACAGAAGAAACTGGGGTTGAAAGCCTATTGGTTTTCCACACAGGTTCAGCAGAAATGGATAAAGGTTTCTACTACTGGAGTGATAAAAAGTGGAATAAAATTGTAGCAGGAGCAGACTTAAATGAAAATCTTGAAACTATGCAAGATGATATGAGTGATGTTCGTGACTTATTAAATTATATTGCGCCTACATATCCAGGTAATGTTGATGCAGATGGGAATCAAGTTACCACAGGAGAGAAACATTCTACTGTTGTTTTTAATGCGGAAGATAATACTTTATCTATGGTAACGTATGATGGGACAAAGTATACGAAGACGCCGATAGAATTTGAAACAATGGTTGCCAGTGCAGAAACAGAAACTTTTATGAAAGTGGTTGATGCTACAGCGACTGAAGGTAAGAAATTTGTGTATTTTTCAGAAAAGGCTATTCAAGATTGGTTAGCAGTTGAAGGAAATGCTATTGCTGGTATTACAGATGACAAAGGTGTTACTATTGATGTAGTAGGTGAAATGAAAGCAAGCAACGCATTGTTTTTTGCAGATGAATCTGTAAAGAGTGCAATTGAGGACATATCTTTAAAAGCCGATGGTAACGTTGTTTATAAAAATACTGCAGCCGAGGGCGAAGAAGAAAATTTCATAATTCAATATTATGAATCAGGTGTACCTAAGTCTGTTACTTTTGGTGAATTAGTTTCTGGAGCAGAGGTTAATACAACTATTTTACCAATTGAAAATAGTGGTAAAGTTGTAGGGTATAGATATTTTAATGAAGAAGCTGTTAAGAAAATGGGAAACACACCTACAACTATAGGGGATACAGATATTACTAATGGAGCATTTGATATTAAAGTAGTAGATGACGTAGTAGGAAGTTTTGGAGAGATCTTAGGATCTAATTCTAAAGAGAAGAAAGCTGATAATTCATTTTTTAAGGTTAATGAATTGATTGCTAATTATATGAATACTATTGGTAACGTTTATTATGGAAAAATTGCGCCTGCTGATGAAAAATCAACGTTATATACTGTAGATTCAACTGGGAAAAAAACTGAAGTGAATTTGGATTTTATTACATCAGTTATTACGGAGGAAATAAATAATTCTCAAGAGTCTTTAGATTCCACTAACCCAACTACATCAACTGGAGATAGTTTTAAAGGAGATGAAGTTTTGAAATTTTTAGGTACGACTACAATTGAAGCAAACTCTTCAAAGACTAGTGGAGTAACAATAGCTGGAACTAATGATGTAAAGCAAGTTTTAGGGATAGAATTATTTCATGGTAACAAATTTATTACTTCATCAGTGACAGATATTGCTATCGCGGGTAAAAATATCACCTTTAATATTGGTACTGGAAATGTATATTATAATATCACAAATGGCACGAAGACAACCTATGAGGTAGTTGTTAAATATGCTGTTGCGAAACCTTAAGTTAATGGGTAAAATTGAATAATAATAATAATAAAAGGGTCTTTAAGTAATACTAAAAGATCCTTTTAATAAAAGTTACGCATATGTATAAAATATTATATTTATTTCTAGCATTAGCTGTATCAAGTGTAACTGGTTTTGCTCAAATTGTAAATAAAGGAGGACTATATGTGAGTACTAATGCCGTTTTTTCAACACATTATCCGTTTGAAAATAAAATAGCAGCAGATTTCAGAAACAATGGTGTTTTCTATATTTACAACGATTTAATTAACAACGGAGCGTTTTTTGACTACAAGGGGAGTACTCCACAGGGAACTACTATATTTAAAAGTGATCGCAAACAAGCTATAAGTGGAAGTTCTATTAGTAAATTTAATTCAATTGTTTTCGATAATACCACTGAAGATATTGCAATTGATTTATCTGGGGATATCATAGTAGAGAATGAGATGGAGTTTTTGAATGGTATTGCTAAAGTTGACGATCAGTTTGGGTCAGTTACCTTTTTAAAAAATGCAAAAAGTAAAGAAGTTGGACACCATAGTTACTTAGAGGGAACTATTGAGAAAGAAGGAGATAGTGAATTTGTTTTCCCCATTGGTGATAAAGGTTACAGTCGAAGTGCGATGATTTCGGCTCCTAAAAATGCAAAAGATGTTTTTTCAGGTAGGTATTCTTTAGATGATAGTTCTTTCTTTGAAGCTCATAAAAGTAAGTCAGGTGCTCTTGATCTTATTAACAATAGAGAATATTGGACAATAGAACGCAAAGCAACGAATCAAAGTGATGTGATTCTAACGTTAAGTTGGGATGAAAATACAACACCTAAAGAGTTATTAGGCAATGTAGAAAAAGAGTTGCGTATAGTTAGATGGGACGACAAACAAGGATTATGGGTAGATGAGGGAGGAATTGTAGATGTTGCAAATAAAACAATTACAACTCCTGCGAATGTTGGTGGTTATGGTTTTTTTACACTTGGAGCAGTTAAGACAGATTGGTTATTGGAGAATGATATCGTTATTTATAATTACGTAAGTGCCAATGGAGACGGGAAAAACGATTATTTCTTGATTGAAAATATAACCAATTTCCCAAACAACAAAGTTGAAATATTTAATCGTTGGGGAGTTAGAGTTTTTGAAACAACTAATTATGATTCAACAGGTAATGTCTTTAGAGGTTATACTGATGGACGTGTTAATGTAAAGAAAAACGAAAGATTAGCTACTGGGACATATTATTACGTTTTCAGTTACGAGTATGTTAATGAAAAAGGGACACAAGTAGTTAAGAAATCTGGGTATTTACATCTGGATAATGATTAAAAACAAAACTTAGAACTTAATTTTTTCGTATTGAAAATTATTTTCATTAATAGTTTAAAACACTGTATAGAGACTTCTTTATGCAGTGTTTTTTGTTTAAAACAGTTGTATGTACTTATTAAAATCTTGTTGCTTTATTAAAGAAAATATCTTTTTAAAAGGTAAATAGATGACTGTAATTTTAAACAAAAACTAAAAGATAAGATGCTTGTAAAAAGGTGTTGTTTTGTGTTTTATGATTAACAAACCTATGATTATGTGTTTAAAAACATATTTGTAGTGTATAAAAAAAGTGAAAGGGAGTTGCGAAGTTCTCCGAGTCTTGTATAAAGAAAAGTTTACATAGAAGGATGTCTTATTTTTCTATTCGCTATTTATTTAGAAGTTTCATAAAATGATAACGTCTGATAAGACTTTAGGGATAACTATCTTGATAATCAAAAGGAAGCTATTGTTTTGGTCTGCTTAAAGCTTAAATGGTTAGGTTAACTGTAAAAGAATAAAGAACTCTTGTTTATTGGAGGAGGATCTATTAGTGTTATATAGGGTGTCGAATGGATGACTGGCTTAAAGAAATATTGAGTGTTTGTAAAAAACTGAGACTCATTTATTTCTTGTTGAACAATTAATTGATTCAGAAAAAAGGTTTCACAACTAATATTAATTATCTTATTTCTATGTTCATTGGATTGTTCTGAATTAGTAGGGATGTCGCTTTCTAATACTGTATAGACATACATATTTGCTGTTGGGCAAAACATCAGTTTTTTGTCACAAGACTCCTCGGTAATGAAGTTGATTTTTTCAATACCAAAAATTGTGAATACAATCACTAACAACCAAGCTATGTATTTGTTTTGCTTTAACATCAGAGTCACAAATATATTTGATTTTATGTTAGTAATGATTGAGTATGTTGAATTTGCACAAATGTTTAACAGTTTATTTTACTTGAAATGGTATTGCTATTGATTCAAGAAAAAAAAAGACTACTAAGGACTTGTTAGTTGGAGGATGATTTCATGACAGATAGTTTTTGCCTTTTTCATTTTTTAAGATAACATAGCTTAGTGTTATTCTTCAATCATCTTTTTAACAGAGTAATTTAATCCGAAGGCTGCAATTACGATTAATGCTGCTGTTCCAATCCATAAAACATTGTATCCAAACATAGCAGCTACTTTTGTTCCGACAACGGGTGAAATAATAAATCCTACAGCAAATGTAAGACCATTAACCCCCATATAGGCTCCTTTACTATTGGCAGATGCACGCATTGCAGTTACTGTTGAAGTATAGGGCATTGCAAGCATTTCAGAAACGCAAAGGATAGAAATTGAAATGTAAATTGTAATTAAGCTATGGTCAAATATTAAGATGCCAAAAGCAAATGCACTTATTAATACTCCATAAAAGATAGTTTGCTTTATAGAGAAGTATTTGTCTGCTAAGTGTACTAATAGCATTTCAGTAAGGAATATAAGTAAACCACTATACCCTAAAACTAAACCTATTTGTGCTTCGTTAAGGCCGCCTATTTTTCTGTAGAATAAGGGAATTGTGCTAAATAATTGTAAGAAAGCAATTGAGTATAAAGTACAGAAAACGTTATAAATAAGAAACATTTTGTCTTTATAAGGAGATTGGTTTGTACCACTACCTATTTCAATTTCTGTTTCAATATTGTTTTTTACTTCATCTTCTGCCTCTTTCTTTAAATCTTTTGTCGTTTTTCTACCTCTAAAAAAGGCAATGAAAACGATAGCTGCAACAAATGCTGCTGCTGCATTGATTTGGAATAAAAGAGTATAAGAAATAGCAGCTAAAAGACCTCCCATCGCAGGTCCAACAGAGAATCCTAAGTTTACAGCCATACGATTTAAGGAAAAGGCTCTTGTGATATTCTCTGGTCTTGCATACATTGTAATTGCTACAGAGTTAGCTGGACGAAAAGCTTCACTGACTGTACTTTGAAACAATATCATTAGAGCTAAACTTGGTACTGTAGTAAAGTATGGAAGCATTAAAAAAATAGGAATACTTCCAAGTAAACTAAGGTATTGTACCTTATAGTTGCCAATTTTATCAGTAATCCATCCTCCAAATGTAGAACCAATGATAGAACCAATACCATAACATGCTAATACATATCCCGTTTGTTCGTCTGTGAAGTTTAATTTTTGGGTCATGTAAACTCCTAAGAAAGGAAAAACCATCGAACCAGCTCTATTTATTAACATAACAATTGCTAACATCCATGAAGCAGATGATAAGCCTCGATAAGAATCTAAATAGATTTGGTAGATTTTTTTCATAAGAGTGGTGGTTTTAGTTTTATAGTATTAGTCTTTGTTCTTGTCTATAGAAATATTTGTTTGATTTTCTTTTTTAAGTCTTTCTGCTTCTCGCATAGCATTAAAATAAGCAGCTCTACTAAGAGGTTCGTATTCTTGAGTCTCTCCAAGCATTACGATATCTTCACTTGCCGCTTTTCTAAAACTATAGTTTGCTAAATTTCCAGTTCTCGTACAGATAGCGTGAACTTTTGTAACATATTCAGCTGTAGCCATTAGTGCAGGCATTGGGCCAAAAGGATTTCCTTTAAAGTCCATGTCAAGACCAGCAACGATAACACGGATACCTGAGTTTGCTAAGTCATTGCAAACACTTACAATTTCATCGTCAAAAAATTGGGCTTCATCAATACCAATTACATCACAACCGTCAGCTAATAATCTAATGTTAGCTGCAGCAGGGACAGGAGTTGAACGAATTTCGTTTGAATCGTGAGATACAACATATTCGTCATCATATCGGGTATCAATAGCCGGTTTAAAAATTTCGACTTTTTGTTTGGCAAAATTAGCTCTTTTCAGTCTGCGAATTAGTTCTTCTGTCTTACCAGAGAACATTGAACCACAGATTACTTCGATCGAACCAAATTGTTCTTTGTGATTAACGGGATTTTCGAGAAACATTTTGTAAATTTCAAGCTGAAACCAGCGGTTTTTTCTGTTATTTTTGTAATGAGCAAATTTATCAAAAAAAGCTCGTCAATTTACTAATGCAAAATAAAAGTTATGAAGAAAGTCTTGGAGGGAGAGTTATTAAGTCTTGCTCACCGTATATTACAGATGAAAGAGAAGGATGTAAACAATCTCTTGAAAGAATCTAAAGAGTTATATGAGAAGCTGTTGATAATGAAGTTTTATCAAGATCATTTGGTAGGAGGACAAATTAAGGACGTTACTTCTGAGCAACTTGAAGACGCTTTAAGTGCTGTTTCTATTAGTGAAGTAGCTTTGGCAGAGAATGTTGATCGTCACCAAATGCCCCATGATTTGGTAGAAGAAGAATACCCTATTGTAGTTGATAGTGATGTAGAGGCAACTGTATTAGCAGACGATAGTTTTATTTATGATATAGTAAGTAAAATTGCGCCAGAAATTGAAGAGAAAGAAACTCTTTTGAGTGAAGAAATGAGCTATGATAAACCTTTTATTACGGAAGCTTTTCACGAAGATTTTACAAATGAAGAGGAAGATGCCGAATTGAATCGTTTTTTAGATGAACATGAGGCAATGTTGAAAGAAACTGAGTCAAAAGAACGTATAGAAGAAGAAGCTCGTCAAGCAGAGTTAGAAGCTGCTCGTTTGGAGGAAGAAGAATTATTAGAGGAGATACGTTTAGAGGAAGAGAGATTAGAAGCAGTTCGTTTAGAAGAGGAGAGACTTGAAGCCGCTCGTTTAGAAGAAGAGAGATTAGAAGCAGTTCGTTTAGAAGAGGAGAGATTAGAAGTGGTACGTTTAGAAGAGGAGAGATTAGAAGCGGTACGTTTAGAGGAAGAGAGATTAGAAGCGGTACGTTTAGAGGAAGAGAGATTAGAAGCAGTACGTTTAGAGGAAGAGAGATTAGAAGCGGTACGTTTAGAAGAGGAGAGATTAGAAGCCGCTCGTTTAGAAGAGGAAAGAATTGCAGCAATTCGTTTAGAAGAAGAGAGATTAGAAAAAGAGCGTATTGAGACAGAAAGATTAGAACAAGAACGAATAGAGCAAGCTCGTCTTGATGAGGCAAAAGCAAAAGAATTAACGATTCAAGAGGAAGAGGAGGCTTATTTAGAATATTTAATTCAAGAAGAAGAGAAGGAAAAAGCAGCTTTATTGCAACGTGAGCAAGAA
>JASLGC010000219.1 GCA_030150335.1 Flavobacterium sp. | reverse complement strand
CCTGATAATTCTGCTGCTTGTACTGTACTACGAGTACGCAATACAAAGAATAGCATCGATAAACTAAAGGCTAATCCACTTCCTGCTCCAATCAATACACACCACAATACGATGTATTCTGTTTTGAAAACAAGTATTCCTCCTATACCGATGATAAATAACAAACCTACTATTCCTGCCAATAGCTTTTGATTGTTCATTTTACTTGCAATAATTGCTCCTGCAAATGTCATCGGCAATTGAGCAAATTGAACGTAAGATAATATCCATCCTGAGTCTTCTATAGACATTCCCCAGGTTTGAGCAACCTTAGGTAACCAAGCTGCTAAACAATAGAACAACAATGACTGCACTCCCATAAATACAGTTACGGCCCAAGCTAAACCTGATTTATATAAGTTCACTGTTTTTTCTTCTATAGGGAAATCTCCTTTTACTGTTTCTTCTTGCTTCTTTTTAAGTTGGGGTAACCAGATAAGAATGGTCGATAATGACAACACTACCCATATTCCTATAGAACCTTTCCATCCTAAATTAGTGATACGCCCTAAGCTGATACTAAACCCTGCTGCTAATGCTGCTGTTAGATTCATCGCTACAGAATAGATACCCATCATTGTACCTACTTTGTTACTGAAGTTATTTTTAATGAACGCTGGCATTAATACATTTCCAACTGTAATTGCAGTTCCTACTAATGCTGCACCCAGAAACAAAGAAACGATGCTTCCTAATGGTCTGATGATTAGCCCTAATGTTAGCAATATAATTGACCCTAATAATACGAATTCCATTCCGTATTTACGAGATACTTTAGGAACGACACCTGATAGTAAGGCAAATGCCATAAGGGGAATTGTTGTAATCAATCCTGCTGCAGTATTTGATAAGGATAATGCCTTGCTTATTTCTGCTATAACAGGCCCTACGGATGTTAGGGGGGCACGTAGGTTAGATGCTATAAATATGACACCTAAAAACATCAGTATCTTCTTCATTCTTGACACATCTCCCTGACTTGTTTCTACTTTTGTATTCATTTTATTCTGTGAGTTTTTAAATATGCTACAAAATTAAGTGGTTATTTTTAATTATATTCGCCATATATCATAACTAAAACGACAAGTATGGATGGACATAAATTAGTAGATGAAGTAGGAAAAGACGTTTTTGTATGGCATGCAAAACAGTGGAAACATACGGATGAGTTTCATTCGCATAAGAAAGCGCAATTGGTATTTGTAGAAGAAGGCTATCAATATTTACACATTGAAGAGAACCACTTCTTACTTCCACAGAATCACGTAGCATGGATTCCTTCTAATGCTATTCATAAAACAACTACCTCATCTGAGCATGTATCTTTGCGTACGCTGTATTTTGACATTGATAATCTTCCGCCTTTTTATGACCAATTGTATTTGTTTGCTATTCCTCCTGTATTAAAGGAGATGATTCTCTACACAGAGAAATGGTCTATGCTTAAAGATGAGAACCAAAGTGAGTCTTTATTTCTAAAAGCGATATTACACGAGTTGCCTTCTTTTATAGATAATGCTGTGCCTCTACAAACACCTGTTCCTAAGAGTAAAAACCTAATAGACATTGCTGCTTATATCCATCAAAATTATCAACATAAGATAAACATTGAGGAGGTCGCTACTATGTTTCACTTGAGTATTCGCACCTTGGAACGACAGTTTAAAAAGGAAACGGGAATTAGCATTGCAAAGTATATACAGATGGTTAAGATTATTAAGTCGATTGAGTTCTTGAGTGAAGGAGTATTGACTATTAATGAAATTGCTTTCAAAGTTGGCTACAGCAGTGCCCAATCGTATAGCAATGTGTTTACCAAGCTGATTGGTAGAAGACCAAGTGACTTCTTAAATCAAATCAACAAATAAGCAGGTAACGTTATTGCATAAAAAAAGCCAACCTTTCGGTTGGCTTTATCTTATATACTAAATTGATTAATTGTCTTCTGGTAAGAAACTATATTCTTTAGCGTAGTACAACATTTGAGCTTCAAAAGACTCTGGTTGTTTAATTTCGAAATCTGTAATCTCTCCTTTGTCATTTTTCACAGGAACGATGTAAGGGTTTACGAATCCTCTGTATGGAGCAGCATTAAACTTAGCGTTTCTCTCTAATACTTCTTTGTGAATAGCTTGGTCTACTTTCACTCCGTAGTTTTCTACTAAAGCTTTTGCAGCGTTAAAGTCTCCTTCAGATTTGATACGTTGTGTTTCTCTAAGTAATTGTCCAAACAAGTCGTGTAACTTTTCGTAATCTGTAATGTTGTAATATGTTTTACCATCGCGTACAACTTTCTCAATTACGTTGTCTTTCTTACCTTTTTCGAATACCCAAGCACTAACCCATTGACGGTTTCTCATGTGTGCTTCTTCAATATCAGCACCTGGCTCTAAACGCACTAATTGTAGCATTAAACCATTTCTGATATATCCGTCATAAGCTGCTTTACCAACTGCTTTCCAATCATCTACTAATCCTAACTCTTGTAATTTAGGGTTGTATAAATAGAATAATCCAACTAAGTCAGCACGTCCTTCTTCTAATGTAGAAGCATAGCTTTTTAAAGTAACTTGTGGTTGACCTACACCTGGGTTAATTTGTCCTGATGCGTGTCCGATAACTTCGTGTAAAGCTGTGTGTAATTTGTCAGCTAACTCTCCGTATTTTTCTTCTAATTGGAATTCTTCTTCATCGTGAACAAACTCTTTCAAACGGTCAGAACCACTTGCATGGTTATAAGAATCAATAATGTTTCCTAATGAAATAGATTTAGAACCGTGTTCAGCTCTAATCCAATCTGCGTTTGGCAAGTTTACTCCAATAGGTGTACTTGGAGAAGCATCTCCTGATTCGGAAGCTACAATAACTGTTTTATACGTTACCCCTACTACACTTTTCTTTTTGTGAGCATCCATTAATGGAGAGTTATCTTCGAACCATTGTGCTTCGTGAGATAATACTTCCATTTTCTTAGACATATCGAAGTCTTTGATTTGCACTACACTTTCATAAGAACCTTTGTGTCCTAATGGGTCATTGTACACCTCGATAAATCCATTATTATAATCAATGTTTCCTTCTGTTGCTTGTACCCATGCTACGTTATAATCATCCCATGATTTTAAATCTCCTGTTTGGTAGAATTTAATCAATAGAGCAATAGCGTCAGCTTGTTTTTGGTTTTCAGCTACAGACTGTGCTTTTTCTAACCAATAGATGATTTGGTCAATAGCAGGACCATACATTCCTCCACTTTTCCAAACTTTCTCTACTAACTTACCGTTCTCTTTTACCAATTTAGAGTTTAAACCGATAGATAAAGGACGGTCAGCATCTGGACTTGTCATATTTGCATAGAAAGCCTCTGCTTCTTTATCTGTAACACCTTCTCCGTAGAAGTTTACAGCAGAACCAACTACTAAATCCTTAGAGATATCTAAGTTTACTTTCTTATTATCAACATCGTTAAATAGAATCTCTGCAACATTGTTATCTAATGTTGTATTTGTTTCTTTTAATAAAGTATCAAAGTATGATTTAGCGAATGCTGGTTTGATTTTGTCATTTGAGTAATGGTGGTGAATACCGTTTGAAAACCATACTCTTTTCACATAAACTACGAAGTTTTTCCAATCTTCTGATGTTTTATCACCTTGGTAGTTTACATAGATATTTTCAAGAGCCTTACGAATCTTTAAGTTATGCTTATAGTTTTGGTCCCACATAATGTCGCGACCTACATAACCTGCTTGGCTTAAATAATATACTAATGTTTTTTCTTTTAATGTCAAGTCATTCCACCCAGGAATTTGATATCTCAATACTTCGATATCTCCAAACTTGTCTACACTGTATTCAAAGTTCTCCACTTCTGTTGCGTTCTCGTTATTTGTTTTATTTTCTTTTTCTTTCCCACAAGAAAGGAACATTGCAGAAGCAAGTGCAATACAAGCAATAGTGTTTAATCTCATAATGTTTCGTTTATTCGTGTTGCAACAAATATATAAAATTCTATACGGAACCGCTACACCTTTTCCCGATAGAAATTATGAAGTACAAAATTTTGAGCTTATTTGTTTAGATAATCATCGGAAAAATGCCCCTCTGAATTCGGATTACTGAATTTTGTATGATTGTATTCTTGTGATTTGTTTTTGGGAATCGTTAAAGCTTGCCAATCTTTATTCTTTATCATCTTACCTAAGAATACGATTTGACCGATGTGATACGGATAGTGTGCTAACTGTCTAAAGAATGCAGTAGATACAGTATGCTCTTGATTTCTGATTTTAATGAGGTTATTAATATTGTTTTCTGTAACGCTATCTATCGTCTCAAACAATACAGTCCACGCTTTGTCCCAATTGGTAATAAGTTCGTGTCTGTTGTAATAACCATCGACAAATTCATTATCCCTATCTCTCCATTGCTTCTCTCCATCTTCTGTAAAGAAATTGGTAAAACGCGAGAGTAAATTGCCTGTGATATGACGAACAAGCATTGCTATGGAATTGCTTTCTTCATTGCACTTCCAATTCAAATCTTCCTCTGATAATATTAGAATGGTCTTGTTTGCAATTGTTCTGTAGTAATCAAATTGCTTGCGAATACCTTGTAGTTCAACTATAGTCATAAATGTAAATTGTTAGGTTAATTAGTCACTTACTAAATTAAACGATATACAGATACAAGGTAGTTAAAGGCAAAAAAAAAGTAACCCGAAGGCTACTTTTTCTTTACTAAGGGATGATTCAACCCTTTTACATTATTATTAATGACCTCATAGGTCTTTAAATGCTTGAATAATTCTGTTAGGTTTCTAAAGCCATAATCACGAGCATCAAAACTTGGATTAAGCTTACGAATGTTACCACCTACTGTTGAAATATATGCTTCTACTTCTTCGTCAACTGACATATCAAAAGCTTTGTCAATCAATCTAAATTCTTTCTTAGTAAGAGCTTTATTATCGTCTTCCTCAGTGTTTGCAACTTTCTTAGCATTGCCATTTGTACCTTTTTCTTTCTCCGCTCCTTTTGGCATCAACGTTTCGCAGTAAGTAAAGATTTCACAAGACTGCACAAATGCGTTAGGTGTTTTCTTTTCTCCTACTCCCATCACAAAGATACCTTCTTCTCTAATACGCTTTGCTAAACCAGTATAATCACTATCACTTGACACAATACAGAAACCATCTACTGATTTATTATGCAAGATATCCATTGCATCAATAATCAAAGAGCTATCTGTAGAGTTCTTACCAGTGGTGTAGTTGAACTTCTGTATCGGTGAAAATGAAAGGTCATTTAACAATGACTTCCAACTATTCATTTGCGGAGCAGTCCAATCCCCATAGATGCGTCTAATGGTTACTTTACCATATTTAGACACCTCTTCTAATATATTCTCTAACAATTTGGGCTGAGCATTATCTCCATCCACCAATATTGCTATATTATTATTATGTTTTTCCATTTAGTTCTTTCTTATTACAAAGTCCCTAAAATACAAAAATCCCGCTTAAAACGGGATTTATATATGCTAATATATATTTAAAAATACTTTTCTATTACTTCACGTACTTAAATGTACCGTCAACAAACGTACTTTCACGCTTACCTGCATCATTGGTAAAAGACCAAAAAGCTTTAACTGTTCCTTGTTTGGTATTGATTACCTGGCTTACAGTAAACCCACCTTCCTCTATCCAATTCAAAAAGTGCAACTCATCTGATAGTCGTTTATAGCTTAGCTTTTCATCGCCATGACTTATAGTTCCATCTTTAGCTTCTGAAGTCCAATGTAATTCTGTCTCACTCTTGAAATCAAGAGAAGCTTTCATATCGGGATAGGTTATTTCTCCTTTCTTGCCAATCAATTCATAATCGTTGGAAAGATTCTGTTCTTTATCTACTGGCGTGGTCTGGGTGTCTTTGCAACTAACCATCATTAGAAAACAAGCAAATAAAGAAATGATTATTATATTTCTCATACTTTTATAGATTTCTATCAAAAATAGAAATTATTTCTTGTAAATACACTGACTTAAGTCACAACACAGCAATACATTACGCTTAATATTCTGTATAACTGAATATTAGCATCTACGCAATTAAAAGTTTATAATACCTTTTTATCTATCCATTTAACAACATTCGGAGCTTGATAATTCTTCATCAATTCTATTAGCGTTTCAATGTCATCCGCCACCACAATCATATCTCTGTTTTCTTGTTTTAAGAATCCACTTGCCACCATTGTATCTGCCATTTGCAATAATGGATTATAAAAACCTTCTATATTCAGTAAGGCTACTGGTTTTTTATGTAAGCCCAATTGTGCCCAAGTAAGCATTTCAAAAAACTCTTCTAAAGTACCATACCCTCCTGGCATAGCGATAACTCCATCAGATAATTCATCCATCTTAGCTTTGCGTTCATGCATTGACTCCACAATAATCAACTCTGTCAATCTCGTATGTTCTAATTCTACATTTTTTAAAAAGGTTGGTAATACACCTATTACTTCACCTCCATGTTCAAGAGCACCATCAGCTACTGCCCCCATTAAGCCAACTTTAGCACCTCCATAAACCAATCCAATTTTGTGGTTAGCCATAGTTTGCCCCAAACGATATGCTTCTGATTTAAAAAAAGCTTTGGAACCTGAACTTGAACCACAAAAAACCGTATATCTCATATTTATTTTGATTATAAATAATTTTATTTCAATTGATTATCAATTGATTACATTTGTTTTTCGTTACATTTAATTTTTTTAAAAAAAATCAATGTAACAAATATCATAATTGTGTTACTACTATATAAGCAACCCAAATTAAAACAAATAAACTTAACTCAATAACAATTATGAAATTTAAACTAAGCATTTTCCTTTTTTTAACCATGGTGTGCTCTACATTTGCACAACAAAAAGGAAAAATAACAGGTATCGTTTTCGATAAAACGCTTAATGAAGCAGTTCCTTATGCTACAGTTTCTTTAAAAGATGGCGAAGCTATCGTAACTGGTCAAATGACTGCTGAAGATGGAAAGTTTGAACTTTCTGCTCCGATGAAGAAATACACTATTGAAGTACAATTTATTGGCTACAAAACTTTTACTAAATCTTTCGAACTTACTGAAGCTATTCAAAACTTTGGATATGTTAACTTAGAACCTGAAGCAACAACTTTAGAAGGAGTTAATATCGTAGCTGAGCAATCTACAATTGAACAAAAAATTGATAGAAAAGTTATTAATGTTGGTAAAGACTTAACTACTGTTGGTGCAACTGCTTCAGAGATTATGAATAATATTCCTTCTGTGAATGTTGACCAAGATGGTAAAATCTCTTTAAGAGGAAACCAGAATGTACGTATTCTTATTGATGGTCGTCCTACGAATATCTCAGCTGACCAATTATTAAAACAAATTCCTTCTACTTCTATCAAAAGTATTGAGTTAATTACTAACCCAAGTGCTAAGTATAACCCTGAGGGAATGTCTGGTATTATAAACATTGTACTACACAAAAATACAGCAGACGGATTCAATGGTTCTGTTGATACTGGTTTAACTATTGCAAAAACACCTAAAACAACAAACTCATTAAACTTAAATTACAGACAAGGAAAATTAAACTTCTTTGGTAATGGTAGTTTCAGCAGTGGTAAATATAAAAATGATGGAGATATGTTCCGTCACGATATTTCTTCTCCTACAACTATTAACATGAGATCTAAAAACAACTCTTACTTATATAAAGTAGGTGTTGACTACTATATTAATGACAACAATACATTGTCTTTTTATACAAACCAAAGTAATGGTTCAAATGATTTAGATTTATATACTTCTACAGTGTACCCAAAAGGGGATTTTGATGATATCTTCCAAAAAACTTATTATGATGGTTCAAGTAGATACAGTTCTTACAACTTAGCTTATAAACATTTGTTTGAGAAAAAAGGACATACTTTAGACGTTGAAGTTAACTTAAATGATAACAAACGTACTAATGATGGTGATTATAATACTAAAACGGGGAATTCAGGTTATATTCCTTACAACGATTATTCTTTAGATAAGAGTACCTTGACTACTGTAAACGTTGATTATGTTAACCCTTTAAATGACCATACTAAACTTGAAGTTGGTGCTGAAGCAAGAATCTCAAGAGCAGAAAACAACTTCCATTCAACGCTTGGGGGGCAACAAGCTGTAAACAATGATTACAATCAAGATATATTCTCTGCTTATGTTACTTTTGGACAAAACTATGGTAAATTCAACTACCAATTAGGAACAAGATTAGAGAGCTATAAAGTAGATTCTAAAATTGCTGGTAAATCAATCTTTAAAGATGATTATGTGACTTTATACCCTTCTGTTTACTTAGGATATAACATGACAGATAACGATATGTTTAACTTGAGCTATAGCCGCCGTGTAGATAGACCAAGTGTATCTCAAACGAATCCTATCAGACAGTTCTCTACTCCATTAATGTCAATGGTAGGTAATCCAGAACTTACTCCTCAGTTTACTAATTCTATTGAGTTAAACTATACAAGAATGTTTGCTAAACAAAGTAGCATTACAGCAGGAGTTTACTACAGAAACATTAATGACGAAATCAACCACGTAATCTATAAAGACCCATTAAATGAAAACCCTAATGCATTATTAATGACTTACGATAACTACAAGTCAAATGATGCTTATGGATTTGAAGTTTCTGCAAATATTAAGGTTACTCCATGGTGGGACATGCAACCAGCTATTGACTTTTCAAGTATTAAACAAACTGGTGTAGTATCAAAAATCAATACTACAGACCAAGGAATAGAAACAGAAATGATAATGCGTTCTATTACTGCAAATGCTTTTAATGCACGTTTAAACAGTAACTTTAAAGCAACTAAAAACTTGCGTTTTAACTTATTTGGATTCTATAGAGGTGGTGTAGATGGAATTACATCAGATTCTAAAGAAATGTACAAAATAGATGCAGGAGTAAGATATTCATTATTAAATAACAAAATGAGCATCAGCGCTCGTGTGAACGATATTTTCAACACAATGAAATACGGTTATAATTCAATCTACCCTTATCCTGCAACAGGTGAGTTTAGATGGGAAAGTAGATCATTATACATTGGTGTAAACTATATGTTTGGAGGTGCTAAGAATCGTGCTTTACAAAGAAAACACAGAGATTCTAACACAAAACAAAGTAGTGGCGGTGGAGGAGGATTATTCTAATCTTTCAATTCGTCAGACAATTCTTTTTTAATTATTACTGGAAAAGCTACTATTCTCGGATAGTAGCTTTTTTTATGCCTAACGCTAATATTTCAATAGAAACTCTCTGACTTTGCTAAACGCCTTCTTCCTCACTTCTTCTCGAGATAGAAAAAGGTCGTGAACGCCATTATCAATACAAGAATCAATCACAATTTGACTTAATTGCAATCCTATTTTCTTAATGTCATTCACATTTAGGACAACATCAGATTCAAATACCGTTTCACTCCACTTCTTAGGGTTTGCAGATTTTGAAGCATACATCAACAACACAGGTACCTCTCCAAGGTTTGATGTACTCCTTACTTGTGCTTGTGCTTTATGTACAGCTAATATCCAAGCGTAAAAAACAGGAAAAGGACGAATTGGTTTCAGCTTTGTGTCATAAGACCACTCTCCTTTATAATCGCGATGAAGTGACTCTCCATATACCTCAGGAAGTCCGTCTATACTGCCAAATGGATTACTATCAAACCTGTATTTTGCAAGAAACTTGACAAATGGCTTGATTAAAATTGGAATATTAAAATCTAAGAAAGGTGAGTTTAATATAAGTCCTGCAACTGCATTTTTATTTAAACCAAACTTAGTATAGTAAGTCGCTAACAAGCCTCCTGTACTATGACCTAATAAGTAGATAGAAGTTCCCTTATTTCCCTTTTGAATAAAATCTAATGCAAAATCTATATCAGGAAAATACTCATCTAAACTCCTACAGTAATTTGCATGTTGATGAGGAAGTAATGAACGACCACATTTTCTCAAATCAATAGCAAAAAAATTCACTCCAACTGAGTTAAAATAATGCATAATGTGCTCTTGAAAAAAGTAATCACAAAAACCATGTATATATAACACCGTCTTATACGCCTCTTTTTTATTCCCCTTCGATTCAATCAATGTAGCAATCACCTTACCTTCATAATCATTATCAAAGGTATGTTGATGAGTTATGTAGTTTTTAAATGCTATATGTAAAATCATAAATTATTAATTCAAAATCCTTATAACAAAGGAGAGAATAGACGAATAAAACTATTTTTCAAACGATGCCATTTAGAGCGTTTGTTCCAAAAACTAAGTTCTAATTTTATAGAATCCTTACAATCGTTATAAAACATTTCTCTCATTTTATTAGCAAAGGCTTCATCATAAGTAATTACGTTAACTTCAAAGTTCAAGTCAAAACTTCTGTGGTCTAAATTACATGTTCCAATAGAACTCACCCCTGAATCAGTAACAAAAGTTTTGGCGTGAATAAAGCCTTTCTTGTACAAGTAAATCTCAACTCCATAATCCAAAAGCTCTTGAAAATAAGACTCGGAAGCCAACTTCACAATCAACGAATCTGTAATACCTGGCAGAATTATTTTAACCTTTTTACCACTTAAAACAGCCATTTTAATAGCTAATTGCAACGACTCGTCAGGAATATAATACGGAGTAGTAATCAATATCTCACTTTGAGCCGTTTGTATCGCTTTTAAGACACTATATAAGATAGAAGGCACATCTGAATCGGGACCAGAAGAAATAACCTGTACAGGCACATCTCCCGTATTTTGCCTTGCAACCTTTGGAAAATACTTTTCATTAAAGGCAATGGACTGCTTACTACAGAAATTCCAATCTGCTAAAAATACATATTGTAAACCATAAGCACCAGGTCCTTCAATTCGAAGATGTGTATCTCGCCAAAAGAACTCATTTACATCCTTTTTACGGTTGTCATATCTGTCAGATATATTAATTCCACCTGTGTACCCAATAAGTCCGTCTATCACCACTATTTTACGGTGATTTCGATAATTAAGACGATTTGCAAATGCAAGTAAGATAATCTCATTAAAAGGATATGCCTCTACTCCGTTTGCTCTAAGATTACGAGCAATATTCTTACGAATTGAACGACATCCGAAATCGTCGTAGATAAAGCGTACCTCTACACCCTCCTTAGCCTTTGCAATCAATACTTCCTCAATCTGATGTCCAATATCATTATTTTCGAAGATGTAATATTCAATGTGAATACTTTGTTTTGCTTTCCACAAATCTTCTAACAACCGTGGAAAAAACTCTTCCCCATTTTCAAGTATCTCTGCAGTGTTACCAATCAATAGTGGTCCATCACCTAAAGCAGGGTTAGAAAGCATATTAATAAACGAACGATTCTTATTTACAATAGGATTTTGCTTCTCTGCTAAATCTAAATGAACCTCACGCAGTCGCTTTGATAATCGTTCACTATAATCATCGTTAATTTTCAACTTTTTAGAATACATCTTCCTCTTGCGGTAATTAATACCAAAAGAGAAGTAGAACAACATTCCGAAGATAGGAACAAAGAATATCAGAAGTAAATAAGCTAATGTTTTAGAAATAGAATCAGTATCATAAACAATTCGAATAGCTACTGCGATAGTTACCAAAATGTAAACAATTTCGAAATAAATAAACCAATCAGCTTGTACTCTAAAAAACATATCTAATGTATTTATGCAATATAATGAAAGGAGTGACGAACTGATATAAACAGTTCTACCACTAATACAAGTACTAAATTTAAAAAAATTAATCCATTGAATAATGAATCGAAAGATAAAAAGAGTATAAAAACAAAAAAGCCTCCCTAAAAGGGAGGCTTTTGAGCCAGTGGAGGGACTCGAACCCACGACCTGCTGATTACAAATCAGCT
This sequence comes from Flavobacterium sp., assembly GCA_030150335.1. Classification (GTDB taxonomy): domain Bacteria; phylum Bacteroidota; class Bacteroidia; order Flavobacteriales; family Flavobacteriaceae; genus Flavobacterium. The sequence continues at coordinate 72 of JASLGC010000219.1, read as the reverse complement.
GCTCTAGCCAGCTGAGCTACACCGGCGATTAACCGTATTTTATACAATATAGATTCTCTAAGAGAATTTGAG
>JASLGC010000210.1 GCA_030150335.1 Flavobacterium sp. | reverse complement strand
AAAACAATAATTTTATTATTTGTAATGTTCTTTTAGACTTTATCATAAAAACTGAATTACCTAAACACAGGTATTACTTTGAATTACTTATCCTTGCGAGTAGGAATATGATAAATTTTCAAATCTTTAAATGGATTGTTTTTTCTACTCCACTCCACTTTTTTCTTTCCACCTTCAAAAACACGCATCATCTGAATTAATAGGTAGTCATAGATACTGGTAAATAGAATAACTATTGACGCGATATAAAGTGTTTTTAAATGCAATAAATCAAATGTAAGTGCACTAAAGAGCCCTCCAACACCAAAAGACGTTATAATGGCTAATTTCAATCCGATATGAGAAAACAACACTCTTCTCACTTCTGCTTTTTTAAAGTAAAATAATAGTTTAGCAAATTCAATTCCCAAATCTGTAGCAATACCCGTTACATGCGTAGTTCTAATGACTGCACGTGAAATAAATGTAACTAAAGAGTTTTGCAGCCCCATGGAGAACAATAAGACGTATGCAATTCGAAGTGGATAAGCTTGAATTACGTCAACACTTAAAAAAGCAACAACCATTAGGATGATTGCTTCTAATATCAATGGAATTGTAAAGAAGATTTTATTCCAAATGACTTTTTGTAATTGTAAGATAACGTGAGAGAAAAATGCTCCTAAAAAGAAAGAAAACAACAATAGTGCTGCTTTTAGTATAGACATCCATTGAAGAGTCAATACCTCTTGAACAAATAAAGATAAGTAGCCTGTAACGTTGGTTGTCATAAGCCTCAAAGCTAAGAAACCACTTACATTCACTAAACCTCCTACAAAAGATAATAATACCGCTAACCTCAAATTATGCGAAAAGTTTCTCCCTTTCCCTCTATGTGATAACATAATCCCCCTCTTATTTTACAGTACATAAAATACACTTATAACGCTGAAAAGCAAATAAATAGTGTAATCGTTACTTTTGAAAAGTATAGATATAAAAAAAGTCACCTATTTATAGATGACTTCTGATGTTTTAAACTCTACCTTTTAATGCATTAAAAACCCAAGCAATAGCTAAGAAACCGATTCCCACTGCTGTGAACCCCCATCCCGCTATTTCAGAGTATTTAAAAGCACCTAAACAGATTAATAGAACCCCCATTGCAATCATAATCAAAGTCGCGAATCCTAAAATTCTGTTTTTATTTAATTTGTAAGCCATTATATGTATTTTTAATTAAAAATCTTAACCAACATCTCTTTTAGTAAATCGGCGTGTGGCATTGCTTGCGCTCCAACTCCCTTACTTTTTAAATCGATGTCCTTCAAATGTGCTATAATAGCACTCACTTGCTTCATCTTATATGTTCTAAATCCTATCTCATAATCTTTGATAGCATATTGGCTAACTTTTAATTGCTTCATTACGTTAGTAGGTGATTTATCTTTCAACCCATGGTAAAGCAACAGCTTTGAAAAATAAGAGTAGACAAGCCCCATTGTTAATACAATAGGATTGTTTTTTGTATTCTGAGCAAAATAGTTTGCAATCTTATATGCTTTTAATTGATTGCGATCTACTATTGCTTTAATTAATTCGAAATTATTAAAATCCTTACTTATCCCAATATTTTTCTCCACTACATCTCCTGTAATCTGAGTCCCTTTGGGAAGAATAATTGTAAGTTTATTAATCTCATTTGCAATCTTAGATAAATCAGTTCCAAGGAATTCTACCAGCATTGCCAAGGCTTTAGGCTCGATATCGTATCCTTTTGAAGTAAGGTGTTTTTTCAACCAACCTTCAATCTGATATTCTCTTAATTTTTTGCTTTCAAAAATTACACCAGCTTTTTCAATTGCCTTGTAAATTTTCTTGCGTTTGTCTAAAGTTTTGTATTTATAACAGAACACAAGAACTGTAGATGGCTGTACTTGTGCGGCATAACTTTCTAATTGGTCAATAGTTCTAACCAATTCTTGAGCTTCTTTAATAATAACAACTTGCTTATCTGCCATCAAAGGAAAACGCTTTGCGTTTGATATAATCTCCGGTATAGTTACATCTCTACCATAAAGCACCATCTGGTTAAACCCTTTTTCCTCTTCAGTCAATACATTTTGTTCAATATATTCAGAAATCTTATCTATATAGTATGGCTCTTCACCCATTAAAAAGTATATTGGTGCAGTTTGCCCTGATTTTATACCCTTAATTATCTCTTTAACTTGATCCAAAATATTAGTTTTATTAAATTGCTCAATCCATTTAGAAAAAAAATATCTTTGCATTATGCAAAGACTTAATTTCCTTTCGTTTGATTTCAGGTTCAAAAATAGTGAAAATAAGCTATCTATTTTTGATGTTATCCGTAAAAAATTTATACTACTAACTCCTGAAGAATGGGTTCGACAGCATGTTGTACACGATTTGCTCTACGTTAGGAACTACCCTATTTCCCTTGTAAGCGTGGAAAAAGTGGTGAGAATTAACGGAATGACAAAGCGTTATGATGTGGTGGTGTTTAAACCCAATGGAGAGATTGCAATTCTAATTGAGTGCAAAGCTCCGCAAATAAATATTACGCAACAAACATTTGACCAAATAGCTCGCTATAATTTTCAATTAAGAGCTGAATATTTATATGTAACTAATGGTTTGGACCACTTTTATTGCAAAATGGACTATAATGACAGCAAGTACATATTTTTAAAGAATTTACCTGACTACAAAGCAGGACAATAAGTAATCTACTATGACTAAAAAATTTGGGGTTGTAATTCTAAACTGGAATGGAGAAAAGCTATTACAGCAATTCTTGCCTTCTGTTTTAGAAAACTCACAAGAAGCAAACATATATGTTATTGATAATGCCTCTACAGATAATTCTATTGAAATATTAAAAAAAGAGTTTCCTTCTGTACACATTATTCACAATAATGGAAACTACGGTTTTGCTAAAGGATATAATGAGGGGCTGAAAACAATCAAGGAACCTTACTTAGTATTGGTCAATTCCGATATTGAGGTTACCCCAAATTGGCTTACTCCTGTCCAAGAGATTTTAGATAATGAGCCTGAGGTCGCTATTGTTCAACCAAAAATATTAGACTATAAAAAGAAAACACACTTTGAATACGCAGGTGCAGCTGGTGGTTTCATTGATTCTTATGGCTTTCCTTTTTGTAGAGGTAGAATGTTTGATACCATTGAACAAGATAATGGGCAATATGATGATATAGCAGATATTTTTTGGGCGTCTGGTGCTTGTTTCTTTATCCGAAATGAGGTGTATCAACAACTACAAGGGTTTGATGAAGATTATTTCGCACATCAAGAAGAAATAGACTTATGTTGGCGTGCTCATAATATGGGATTCCAGATTAAATATTGTGGATATTCTACAGTTTTCCACGTGGGTGGTGCCACACTTCAATACCAAAATCCAAGAAAAACATATTTAAATTTCAGAAATTCACTTCTGACATTGTATAAAAACTTACCTAAAAACACTAAATTTAAAACAATCTTTTTGCGACTTTGTTTGGATGGTATTGCTGGAGTGCGATATATGCTTATGCTACAACCAAAGCATTGTTTCGCAATAGTACGCTCACATTTTGCATTTTACAAGCGCCTGTCAAGGTTCAAAAGCAAAGTCAGTAATCAGCCAAAATGTGATTATTATAAAACGAAGTCAGTAGTTAAATTGTATTATATTCAAAATCAGAAAGAATATTTTAAAATATTCGAAAAAAAATAATTATACAGACACTTCCTATTTTGCACGCATTTTGCTATATTTGACATAACAATTCAATCATTTTTTTAATTATGAGAAAAGTAGTTTTAGGATTATCAGTTTTAGCTTTAGTAATGACATCTTGTGGTACTAAGCAAAAAATTGCTGATTTAGAATCAAAAAATAAAGAGGTTCAAGATTTATTAAATACTTGTACAATTAAATTGAATTCTACATTAGCTGAAAAGAATGCATTAGCAAACCAAGTTGATCACTTGAAAAAGAATACTAATGACTTAATTAGCAATGTTGGTAACTTAACAATGTTATCTTCAAAAGGAGCTGAAAACCTTGAGAAATCTTTAGAAAGCTTGAAAGAGAAAGACTTGAAAATCTCTCGCTTACAAGATGCTATTACAAAGAAAGACTCTGTAACTTTAGCTTTAGTAAGAAGTGTTAAGAAAGAGGTAGGATTCGATGATCCAGATATCCAAGTAAACGTGGAAAAAGGAGTAGTTTACATCTCTATTGCTGATAAATTATTATTTAAAACAGCAGGATATGAAGTAAACGATAAAGCTAAGAAAGTATTAGCTAAAGTTGCTGCTATCGCTAAGAGCAAACCAGACTTCGAAGTTATGGTTGAAGGACACACTGATAATGTGCCAATCAAAAATGCTATGATGAGAGACAACTGGGACTTAAGTGTTAAACGTGCTGTTTCTATTGTTCAAGTATTACAAAGTGATTTTGGTTTAAACCCAGGTCAATTAGTAGCTTCTGGACGTGGAGAGTATGTGCCATTAGTTGATAATGATAGCGCTGAAAACAAAGCAAGAAATAGAAGAACAAGAATCGTTCTTTTACCTAAGATTGATCAGTTCTACGATATGATCGAAAAAGAAATGAAAGAACTTGCAAAAGGTAACTAATTATAAGGCCACTCTTTTTAGAGTGGCTTTTTTTTGCTTTCATCTATAGTTCCCTCAAAATAAGACTTATCCTCCCCCCTGCTACTTACTGCGTTTTTAAAAGTCTTATTCCCAACTTTATCCTACACTTCAACCTACAAGTGTTAATATCTCTATGTTTAGTCCGTTTTATATGATTCATTTGGAGATTTTTGATTTTTAAAAGTCTTTTATGAATTAATTATCGTACTTTTAGTATTGATATTTAATTTAATTATGCACACTATAACAAAAGACTTTACCAACTTTGATATCGTAGGTGATATTCATGGCCACAGTAACGATTTAAAACAATTATTATCAGCATTAGGATACACTAATACTAATGGATATTTTCAACACCCAGAACGCAAAGTTCTATTCATCGGTGACTACATAGACCGAGGAGTAAATGTAATTGAAGTTCTTGATATTGTTAAGAAAATGGTTGACAACAACCAAGCTATTGCATTAATGGGTAACCACGAATACAATGCTATTTGCTACAATACAAAATCTTCTAAAGGGGAATATCTTCGTGAGCATAACAAAAAGAACTTTAATCAACATGCTGTAACAATGGCTGCATTTATGCAAGATGCTGAGTTATACAAAATGTATATTGAATGGTTCAAGACACTTCCTTTATTTTACGAGAATGATAGTTTTAGAGCTGTCCACGCTTGTTGGGATCATAAATCAATTGAGATATTAAAAAACAGATTGGTAAACAACTGTTTAACAGATGATTTATTAGAAGAATCGAGCACAATTGGCACAGACCTACACATGGCTGTTGAAATTAGTTTGAAAGGAAAAGAAGCCACTCTTCCTGAAGGGCTTTCTTTTATTGATAATGATCGTATTCTTAGAACAGAATTCCGCATTAAATGGTGGGAGAACCCTCAAGAAATTACTTATAGTAATATGAGCATTCACCCTATTGATAACTTACCTGCTATTCCATTTCAATATACTGATAGTGATTACTACAAACCAGGTGAAAAACCTGTATTCTTTGGTCACTATTGGATGCCTTATTCTGAAAATGAGAAACCAACTATTCTTAAAGAAAATGTTTGTTGTTTAGACTTTAGTATTGCTAAAGACGGTAAACTAATTTGCTACCGATACTCAAATGAAAGTGTTTTAGATTCTAATAAAATCGCATATATCAAATAGTTAAAAAAGATTTAAATGATTAAGTATATCAAGCTGTTTTTCAATTCAGATAACGCTAAGGAAAGTAAAAAAACTTCCTTAGATGCTACTGCTTTGCAAAATAGCGATGACGTTGTTTATATTTCAAACAATCAATTAATTAGTAAGAACAAGATATCTTACTATAATTGCTTGCAAAACATCGACGATATACAGGTTATATATTTTACCTGCATCAACAACAAAGGCTTGTTGTTTGTTGCAGGTAAACACAATAGCCATATTCCAATCTCATCTACTAACTTTAAACAGACCTTTGAACAATTAGCACACAATCTTGGTTTTTCTAAAAACCTACTACCATTGTTTACCAGCACTACTTACTGTGAGCGAAACATGTTTGTATGGGCAAGAAAAAACAAAACCAATTTTACAGTTTTACCTGATAGGAATTCTGATGATCTATTTGTAGGTTATGAAATACAGAATTCTCAAAAAACCTTTATTTCATGGGATGCTACTTATACTGAGGTTATTAACTTAGCTGAAGTAGATCCGTGTATTCCTGATAATGAAGAGGACCTAATAAAGTTTACTTTTAATACACCTGTTAGAATTGGAGATGTGATATTAAACGATTTTTCTTTTTACAACTGCCCAAGAAGGAATATTGCCGTGAGCACTTATTTCTCTTATTGCGAAAGTAGTGATGGTGAAGAGAAACCATACCCTTTATTGAAAAGGCTATTACTTAATTACAAAACACTTTCGAGTGTTATCAAAAATAAGATAGAAGAAAACGAGTATATCTGTAGCACTACTGTACAGACACCTGAATTAGAACTTTACTTATCTAATGCGTATCCTTCTACATTAGACGCTGCAAATAATAAAGTGTTTTTCTTAGTTAGTAATTTGAAAGAATTTCCAGAATCAGTAGTGTATCCTGAACATATTCACAAACTTGCTGTTAGTCATTGTACTACTTTAAATAATGCTATTTATTTAGATATTGATTCTTATAAAGAGAATCCTAATATCTATAGAACACCTACATTTATTCAAGAAATATCTCATAATAAGGCATTTATTTGGATTGATGGGAACAATGATGAGGTTGGTTTCTGTGATGACTTATATACTCATCTAATTCCAAGAAAAGATATTGAATATTTGTGTGTGCAAGCAATAACAAATGAAGATGCTACAGTTAAGTCTTACTTATCCGTAAAGATCAACTCAAAAGACACTCTTATTCCTGTTTTTTACTCAGAAACAGATAATTTAAAGAAATATGAAACTCAAATAAAAGAGGATATTCCGATTCCGTTTAAAAATCATTTAGACGAGTTTATTTTTTAAATGAAGCTCTGGAGAGTCAACTCAATTGTCTCTTATATTTTCGGTATTAAATATTTTAAAAACAATTATTGAAAGAAGATCTTCTGAATGAGCTACACTTCTATTGGTTTAATCCTTCGCATAAAAAGTACAACTAATAATTTCTAAATAAGAACACAACCTTATAAGATTTAAGTACTTAATTGAGTAGATGACTATCATCTAATGCTGTGTAAAACAAAATTTAATTACTTGAAATATCTGATTTATAAATAAGAACACAACCTTATAAGATTAAATTCTTAATAGAGTAAATGGTTATCACTTAATGCTGTATAAAACAAAATTTGATGACTTGAAATATCTAATTTCTAAATAACAACATTACTCTATAAGAGCAAGTTAGAATTCTTACTACAAAGTGTTTTAGAAAGAAATAGCGAACTTTATTATTCTTTTAGATTAACTCCTCTATTTTTTGGATTCCTGAACGCTGACAAATCAATCGAAATCGTCTGTATTCAATCTTATCTTCGTATTTAATTTGAGAAATGATATTCAAATAATATACCTTATCGGCAATAATTAAATCTGGCACGCCATCTTTATCTTCCTTATCAAAAGTATATACAGAGACAAAAGGATTATTCATACGTTGGGTAAGCCTTGTAATATTAAAGCGAACAATATCGTGGATACCATCAAAGGCATACGTACTCTCTTGAAGTACTTTACTGTTTTCTAAACATACTTTTTTGCGATAAAGCATCACCTTTTCATTATGTATCCTATTCTCTACCTCTAATAAAGCAGAGCGATCTCGCAATTGAAGTACTTCTTCTGATACTTTATCTTCTGTAATAAAATCCGATGCTTCTTTCATCCAACCAATCTTCTGATCCTTTACACTAATTTTCGTATTGTTATCAAAATACTTTCCTCCTAACTTACCAGAAAAATAAAAACGCATTAATTCCTTAATTCGGTCTTTTAGCATATAGCTAATCACTAAAGCTACAAATAGCGGCATAGTAAAATTCCCATACTTCTGTTGAAATGAAAACGCTATCATAGTAGCAAAAATCATTGAAAGTCCAGCTGCTAAACTATAATAAATCTGTTGAGCAATTACCCCATCTTCATCTTTGCGCTTATTTGAAACTAACACCAAATCAGACTCTATATACTTATTCAACATATCATTGCGGTAAATAACCTTTTGATTATTCTCTCGCTCTCCTGGTTGAATATCCAAAAAACCTTGTGAACGCCTGTAATCCCTTTCTTTTAAAATCTCACTAATTAGCTGGTCATAGATATCTGTAGATAAATTAGCTTTTATCGGTTCTAAAGCTTCTAACAACAAAAAAGTATATTCTGCAACTGCGCATGATAGAAACTCATTACTAAAGCTGTAGTAATTGACAATATCAGACCCCTCATCGTGTATATCAATAACTTCATTCAACTCTCTGAAGTTGTAGATAATACCTCGTAAACTTGTTATATAATCAAGACAAAGAGATTCAAGCTCCTTACTGTGTAAATTTCTTTTAACTTCATTGATGCTATCTCTAATCGAACTTCGGAAAATAGCCATGAACATTTTTAGTTGAAATTCATATTCTATGATATGTTCTTCCAAATGTCCATCTTTTGTCTTTAAAAAATTCATTGAAGCTCTTAAGTTGTTCAAAGGAACAGCCCCGTGATCCGCAATTTCTCTAAGATGAAATACAGGGGTGATAAATCTAACCTTAGATTTCACATCAGAATAAAATTGCTCCTTAGAATAAGTGGATGCATTAATATCAAGAGAGTTTGGTATAAACATCCATGTATTTATATCAAACTCCCTTTTCTTACCTACTTTATCTGTCTTAAACCCAACCTTTATTTCTAAGGAAAAAGGGTCGTGGATACTCGCCTCAATTTCAATCATATACTAATTAAAGTCTATTTAATTCTATCACTCGTGAAGGTATTAAATATATTTCTCATATTGTGTATCCTCTAATGAAAAAAAGGCATCATACGAAATGATAGCCTTTGATTAATCACATAACTAAGGTTTTTATAAACGCAACACAAGTATTGAAGGCAAATTACTTAGCCAAAGGTTTCTATCTTCCACAAGATCACTCCACCCCTCAAGACTGATCAACATCAAATCACAATCATCCAGTATTTCTTTAGAGAATTGCGTGTTATTTATAACTCTAATATGATTGGGCTTCGATTGTTCTATTAACCTAATTTGCTCTTTAAAATCAATATACTCTTCTAATTTTCCTGTCGCGTCAAAAACAGTAATTTGAGCATCAACATTGCGTATCCATTTTTGTGCGTAAGCTAAGAGTCTTATATCTGCTTTTGAAAATACAGGAAGTAACACTTGATTATTTTTATCAAAATTTTTATTGATAAATATACCTACAGGCACTTTTGCCCTATTTAAAATTTGCTCTGTTCGCGCATTAAACCAAGAATTTTCAAATATTCTCTCTTTCCCGGTAACTTTATTCAACAATACATTAGGGTTAATAATGCGAGTTGTAAATCCTAATATATTTCCCAACAACGAACCTCTATAAATAGAATACCCCATTTCAATCAATAACAAATCACTCATTTGCTCATTGACTACATCTACCACATCACTTTCAATATCATTAGAAACTTTATAATAACATTGTATTTCATGGTTCAGATTTATAGATTCTTCCTGAACATCTTGAAAAACACTCTCTTCATATTCTGAAGAATTATACGCACTAATCTCTTCACTATCCACTAAATGCATTGCTGTAATACCAGTATCACGTGTATCTTTTCCAACAAGGCATGCTGTTAATTTCATTAAGGGCGTTAAACTCGACTGGTTTTCATAGAATACAGACACATGATATTTCCCAACATTTGAAGTGTTCACATTCACTTCTTCATCACCAAGAGGTCCAAATATCTTTGCTATTAAATCAAGTAATGGCCCTGTCATAAAAGTAGTCGCTAATGCCATAATAACCATCATAGCAAAGACTTCACCCGTAAGCACACCAAGGTCAAATCCAATATTCAAAACGATCAACTCCATCAAGCCACGAGTATTCATCAAGGCCCCAATAGTTAGGCTATCTTTCCAAGAAATACCGACAAACTTTGCTGTTACGGCACTACCTACAAATTTACCAACAGTAGCAACTAAGATAATCACCCCCGTAACTTTCCATAAATACGGCTCGTTCAACAACCCTATTTCTGTTCGTAGCCCTGTATAAACAAAGAAAAGTGGCAAGAATAGAATTACCGCAATATCTTCTACCTTTTCAATGAATATATCGCGTATTTTCATATTATCAGGCATTACAGCACCAGTCATAAATGCTCCAAAAAGAGCGTGAATTCCAATAACTTCTGTGCAATATGACGAAATAATTAAAGTAAGTAAGAAAATAGCAACTGTTCCCTTTGAGAATAGCTTATTTGTATTTTGGTACTTTGCAATTCTACTTAAAAATGGTCTAACCATTGTCAGCATCACAATTACATAAATAATTGCTAAGGCTATTATGTATAAAGAGCTTACAAAACTACCAGCTTGTACAATTGCAATTACAGCAGCTAACAAGCACCAAGCGGTAATATCATCAGCTGCGGCACACGTGATGACTATTGTACCTAATCGAGTCTTTTGCAAACCTCTTTCCTGTACTATTCTTGCTAATACCGGAAAAGCTGTGATACTCATAGAAATCCCAAGAAACAGCCCAAAAGACAGAAATTCTACACCACTTGGTGCAAATGAAGTAAATATGTAATATGCTAATGTCATACCCAAAGCAAATGGTATGATGATACTCGCATGACTTATCAAAACAGCATCGTGTGCTTTATTTTTAAGCACTTTAAGATCCAATTCCATGCCAATTACAAACATAAAGAGTATCAATCCTATTTGACTCAAAAAGCTTAAATTTCCAAGGGAATATTCAGGAAAAAGTGCCTCAGAAAACTCAGGAAAATAAGCACCTACAAAAGATGGACCTAAGGCAATACCAGCAATGATTTCACCAATTACAGCTGGCTGCCCTATTTTCTTACAAATCCACCCAAACACCCTGGCTACTAAAACAATTGTAATAATTTGAGCCAATAGTAAAGCTAAAGGATGTTGTAAATTATCTAAAAGTGTTGCTGTAAAACTTTCAAAAACACTTTTATCAGAAACGACTTTTACTACATCGGACTCCAACTTCCCTCCTTGAGTAACTACCCAGTACATTAATGCAGAGCACCCTCCTATTATTCCAATATATAAGAATGAATTTCTAAACTTAGTCATGATTTCTATTTTTATTACAGCTCAAAAGTCACTATAATAAAAAACCAAAATCAATCAAGTGGATTGAAAGCAAGACAACTTGTAATGAAACATTACTTTTGTGTAACAAGATTTAAATTTTCTCAAGAAAATCTGTTTTAAAGGCCATACCTAATGTCAATTCTAAAGGCTTACCACTCTTGTCCTGCAGCGTTGTTGTAATTGAATCATGACCGAAAAAACGCACAATACGCAAAGCAATAATCTCACTCTTATTTATGCGACAAAACTTATTTGAAGGTAAGGCTTGTACAAACTTATCCAAAGCAATATTCTTAGCTACAATTACCTGATTATTCTTTAGAATAACATCCTTGTCACGACTATCTAACTCATTGGTTTTAATATACAGGATATCACTAAAATATAAGATAGCCCTCCCTTTATTCGAATTAATAGTAATAAAGTCAACTTCTACAAGAGGCTTAATTTGACGTATTGCCTTTTGTACTGCTTTCTGCAATCGCTCTTTCTTAATGGGTTTAGCTATATAATCAATAGCGTCAATTTCAAAAGCTTCTAATGCAAACTCCTTATAAGCTGTAACAAAAATAATTCCTTTATTAGGCAAGAGCTGGGCAACGCTTAAACCATCAATATCTGGCATATTAATATCAAGAATAGCTACATCAAATTCAAGACTTTTTGCTTCTTCTAAAAAAACAGTTGGATTATCAAATACTTTCACTACCTCGATCTCTTCAATTTGCTCACACAACATCTTTAAATATTTTAAGCCCAACAACTCATCATCTAAGAGTATGCATCTTACTTTTAAACTCATATAAATTAATCTTTAAATGCATTGAATACATATTATCATCCTCTGACTTCTCTAACTTGAAATATGGGCCGTAGATTAGCTCCAGCCTTTTGCTTAAAGCATTAAGTCCATATCCTCCCTTTTGTTTTACGAGTGATTTTTGCTTTGACTTTTTGTTAGATACCAATAAATCAAAATGACCTTTCTTAAACTTAAAGAGAATTGAAATGAAAGCATCAGCACTTGCCAAATCAGCATGCTTAAAAGCATTTTCAATCATTTCAACACAAATTAAAGGAGCAAGTAAATCTTCTATAAATAAAGGCTCATCTTCATTTACACTTATTCTTACATCCAATCGAAAGAGTGGATTGAGTTTAATCTTATTAATGTCTATTAAGCGACTTGAAAATTCAAGTTCTTCCTTTAAAGAAACAAACTTTTTTTGACTATCATATAAAATATAATCCAATACTCCCGCCATCTTATCTAAAGCGAAGTAGGTTTGATAAGCATGTGATTGAATAGAGTTTAAAATATTTTTAAATAGATGAGGATCAAGACGAGACTCTAAACTTTCCAATTGAAGATAGCGCAACTTAGAATCGAATAAATGCTTTTCTTTTTCAAATAAAACACGTTGTTTGTTGTACTGAAAAAGTAAATAAGTTAAACCACCGATAACTGCCAAAAGCAAAATTATAACTAAAATCAAGAATGCTTCCACAACACTAATTTTCAACAAATCTAACTAATAATAAATTACCAAACAGACGTTAAAAAACAACCAAATAGTTATCTATTGAAGCTAAAAAAGAATATTTGATAGGTATTTTAATCAAATGAAGAGTATAATTACCTGTATTGACTAAAAATAGCAATATAGTATTCATAAAAAACAGAAGCTAAATTTCAATAAAAAACAACAATAAAAAAGAATATTGAAAAATTAAATGCTCGCTTCTTTATATTCAATGACTATTATCCAAATGATTGTAAATTAATTTAACTTATTGTAAAAATTTAACATTATAACATATCTTTACAAAAGAAAAAAAAATACAATTATGATAATGCTTACTTCAGACCTTAGAGAATTTCTTTTAAAGATTCACGATCAAAAAGAAAAAGAAGATATTACAAAAAAAGTTATTCAATACCTATTAGAAGAAAACATTACAGCATTAGGTTTTTATTCTCTATTAGAAAACAACGGCATCCAAAACGTACAAAGCTTAAAAAAGTCTTTAATCAACCTTTTTATTGAAGTAAAAAGCGAAATTATAGCTTCTACTCACTTCTTACCTGATTACCATCTACAAGATTTGAATACATTAAAGAAACTCTTTCAAATTAATGAGAGCGAACTTCTTCATTACAAAACAACTGAAATACAAGATATCATCAGTAACCAGATTCAATATCTTATAAACTTTAAGAAGTTCAACAATACAGACGTTAAACAGAACCTTATGGGATTAAAACAACTATTAGGTTTACCTATTGCACATACGTCAAACTATGTTAACAACACAGAGCAATTAAATACTTTAAAACACGAGCTTTCAGTGTAAGTAAAACATCATCAAACTCACATTTTAATAATTTATAACCACAAAAACACCCACACAAGACCTTAATCTATAAATTTATTATAAATATCCACACAATTTTACCAATAATTACAAAATATTAAAATTTGGCATAGTTTTTAAAGTAATTAATTAGATAACTATTGTCATGAGAATTTTTACAAAAATATTTATAGTAGTACTTGCTTATTTTTTATTCCGGATAAGCAACTTTACTTTTGAAAGCTTAGTTACAAACCTATATACAGGAAGTGACTTTCAATTTACTATTACTATCTTAGGGTTAATTATATCCCTAACCTCTTCATTACTTTTACTGTCCTATATTATATGGACAGCTTTACATTCTTTACAGAGATATGCCCAAAGGCCAATTCCTAAAAGCAAAGATTAATCTTTCCTTATATCGGTAGTTAAACTTAAGTTCTAAAACATTCTCAATAAAACACAAAAGAGAACTTTATAGATAGAGAAAAGCCTCTTATTTAGTGCCTTTATCTTATAGATGAGCTATATCTAAAACATTCTCAATAAAATACAAAAGAGAATTTATAGATAGAAAAAAGCCTTTATTTTAGGCTGAACTATATCCCAAACATCTTCAAGCACTATTACAAACAAATAGCTAAGAGCTGCTTTCTATAATAATAAAAGACATTCAAAAAAGACTAAAATTAAAGACATCTATTCGCTTCATTTGCCTTCTGAGCTAAGTTCAGAAGCATTCACAATAAAGCAAAAAAAAGGACTTTTATAAAAGTCCTTTTTTAATATCTTGATTTATAAAATCACAATCTATTTATCTTAGCTATTTAGCATAACTGGCATAACCAACATAGTTACAGCTTCACCATCTTCCAATCCATCAACTGGAGTTAAGATACCTGCTCTATTTGGCAATGACATCTCTAATAAGATCTCATCTGATTGCAAGTTATTCAACATCTCTAATAAGAAACGCGAGTTAAATCCAATTTGCATATCATCACCTTGATAATCACAAGTTAAACGCTCATCAGCTTTGTTTGAGTAATCAATATCCTCTGCAGAAATATTAAGCTCAGTACCAGCTACTTTAAGTCTAATTTGGTGTGTTGTTTTATTCGCATAAATAGCCACACGTCTAACTGAACTTAAGAATTGCGTTCTGTTGATTAATAATTTATTTGGATTCTCTTTAGGAATTACAGCTTCGTAATTAGGATACTTCCCGTCAATTAAACGACAAGTAAGAGAGTAATTTTCAAAAGCAAACTGTGCATTTGATTCATTAAACTCAATTGTTACATCAGCTCCAGACGCCATTAAGATGTTTTTCAAAATAGTCAAAGGCTTCTTAGGCATAATGAAACTTGCTTCATTCGAAGAAGTAATATCTGCTCTTGAGTACTTAACTAATTTGTGTGCATCCGTAGCAACAAAGATTAAACCTGAAGGAGAGAATTGAAAAAATACCCCAGACATAACTGGTCTTAAATCATCATTCCCTGCTGCAAAGATAGTCTTGCTGATTGCAGTAGCCAACACTCCTGCAGGAACTTCTGTTTTAGAAGGATCCTCTAAAGACTCAGCTTTAGGAAACTCATCTCCTAATGCATAAGCTAACACATATTTACCTACATCAGAACTGATTTCAATGGTATTGTTTTCCTTAACTGAAAAAGTCAATGGCTGTTCTGGAAATGTTTTCAATGTTTCCAACAACAATTTAGCAGGAACAGCTATACTTCCTTGACTTGTAGATTCAATCTCTAAAGTAGCTGACATTGTAGTTTCCAAATCTGAAGCAGATACCTTCAATATATTATTATCTAACTCAAATAAGAAGTTATCTAAAATATGTAAGGTATTACTACTGTTGATTACACTACCTAGAACTTGCAATTGCTTTAACAAGTAGGAACTCGATACTATAAACTTCATACTATAATTA
>JASLGC010000162.1 GCA_030150335.1 Flavobacterium sp. | reverse complement strand
ATGGCAAAGAAAGGTAACAGAATCCAAGTAATCTTAGAGTGTACAGAACATAAAGCATCTGGTTTACCAGGGACTTCAAGATACATCACGACTAAGAACAAGAAAAATACTCCAGATAGATTGGAAATTAAAAAATTCAACCCTATCATGAAGAAAGTAACATTACACAAAGAAATTAAATAATTAGTAGTCATGGCAAAGAAAACCGTAGCAACTTTAAGAACATCTTCTAAAAAGTTGACTAAAGCAATCAAAATGGTTAAATCTCCAAAGACAGGTGCGTACATATTCGTTGAGTCTGTTATGGCTCCTGATTTCGTAGATGATTTCTTAAATAAGAAGTAATTTTACCATTATAAAATCTTGAAAAAAAGCTGTCCATTCGACAGCTTTTTTTTTTATTATATCTATTTTGTTTTGCACCTGTTTTTAGGATAGTAATTATTCTTTATATTTGTGTAAGTTAATAAAGTTATTATGAGTTTTTTTAAGAAGCTATTTTCTTCAGAGAAGAAGGAAACTTTAGATAAAGGTTTAGAAAAGTCTAAATCTTCTTTTTTTTCAAAACTTACGAAAGCAGTTGCTGGTAAGTCAAAGGTTGATGATGATGTACTTGATAATTTAGAAGAAATACTTGTTTCATCTGATGTTGGGGTTAATACAACTCTTAAAGTTATTGAACGTATTGAAGAGCGTGTTGCTCGTGATAAATATGTTGGAACAGATGAGTTAAATAAGATTCTTAGAGAAGAGATCGCAAGTTTATTATCTGAAACACAATCTGGTGAATCTACGGAGTTTGATATCCCTAAGGATAAGAAACCTTACGTTTTAATGGTTGTTGGTGTAAATGGTGTTGGTAAAACAACTACAATTGGAAAGTTAGCTTATCAGTTTAAGAAAGCGGGCTTAAAAGTTGTATTAGGAGCAGCGGATACATTTAGAGCAGCAGCTATTGACCAGCTTCAAGTTTGGGCTGATAGAGTAGATGTGCCAATTGTAAAACAACAAATGGGTAGTGATCCTGCTTCTGTAGCATTTGATACTTTGCAGTCTGCTGTTACACAAGATGCGGATGTCGTTATCATTGATACTGCTGGACGATTGCACAACAAGGTAAACTTAATGAATGAGTTGACTAAAGTGAAACGTGTAATGCAAAAAGTTGTTGGTGATGCACCCCATGATGTTATGTTGGTTTTAGATGGTTCTACTGGTCAAAATGCTTTTGAACAGGCAAAACAATTTACTGCAGCAACTGAAGTTACGTCATTGGCAGTTACTAAATTAGATGGTACGGCTAAAGGAGGTGTAGTAATTGGTATTTCTGATCAATTCCAAATTCCTGTGAAGTATATCGGAGTAGGTGAGGGGATTGAAGATTTACAAGTATTTAATAAATACGAGTTTGTTGATTCATTTTTTAAATAATAGTCATGCGAAAAGTATTATTAAGTTTAGTTATTAGTACCTTACTTGTATTAACAAGTTGCGGTAAAGAAATAAGTAAAGCGGACCTTGTATTAGTTAACGGTTATTGGGAAATTGAGAAAGCTAAATTACCTGATGGAGTAGAAAAAGACTATACTATAAATGGTACAATTGATTATTTTGAAGTAGATAGCACAGGTGTTGGGTTTCGTCAAAAAGTAATGCCTCAGTATAACGGGGAATTTTTGACAAATGATGTGCCTGAGAAACTTGTTATCTTGAATGAAGAAGGGAAAACGATGTTTACCTATAAAACTGATTTCTCTGAGTGGAAAGAAGAATTGGTGAAATTGAGTAAAGATGAGTTGGTAGTTAAAAATGAGAATAATATCATTTACTATTACAAGAAAGCTGAACCTATAAGTGTGAAATAATATTATTTTGAAGAAATTTGAAGCGCAAAAAAGACTAAGAGAGGAAAGTACAATTCAAGATATTCTTAAGATTATTATCAAAGAGAATAAATTAGATTATGGTATTAATACTCTTGATGTTCGTGCAGCTTGGCGTAATTTATTAGGACCAGGTATTGCTAATTATACTTTGGATGTTATATTAAAGCGAGATGTTTTATATGTAGCTTTATCGTCCCCTATAGTTCGAGAAGAATTGACTTATGGGAAGAGTAAAATTATTCGAATGATAAATGAAGAGTTAAGACGTGAAGTAATAAAAGACATTATTTTTCGATAATAATTCTGATATATTAAAAATATAGAAGTCTGTAAATGTTGTAGTAACGTTTACAGATTTTTTTTGTTTAATATAAAAGAGTGTTTTGTCTTTTATTAAAAAAAATATTTTATATTTGTATAGTAAAAAAGATTTAGATGTTTTCAAAAGCTTGTGAATATGCTATACGTTCTGTGATATTTATTGCAGTTTCTTCTATGAAAGCCGAACGCGTCGGCTTTAAAGAGATAGCAAAGGAAATTGATGCGCCAGAAGCATTTACGGCAAAAATATTGCAGAAGTTATCTAAAAGTGGAATCATTGATTCAATCAAAGGAGTAGGTGGAGGATTTGAAATTCCTGTCTATCGCTTAGATGAGATAAAACTATGTGAGGTAGTAAATGTAATTGATGGTGATGCTATTTATAAAGGCTGTGGATTAGGTTTGGCCCAATGCTCTGAAGTACATCCATGTCCTGTTCATGAGAAGTTTAAGTTAATCCGTGAAGGATTGAGAAAAATGCTTGAAACAACAACATTAAAAGAGTTAGCCAATGGTACCAAGTCTGGCGATACTTTTTTAAAAGTATAATGTTATAAGGGAATTAGGTTCCCTTTCTTTTAAAAACAATAAAGGATAAAAAAGTCTTCTATTATTTATTATGGAAAAAGGTCAAAGAAAATTATGGATAGCATTTGCGATAGTAATGTTATTTTCATTTGGAGTGTTAGGATATTTTGGAGTTGAAATTTACCAAGAAGCACCACCAATTCCAAAAGAGGTTGTTACGACAGAAGGCAAGGTTGTTTTGTCTGAAAGTGATATAAAAGATGGGCAGAATGTTTGGCAGAGTATAGGAGGGCAAGAACTCGGTTCTGTTTGGGGACATGGTGCGTATGTAGCTCCAGATTGGACGGCTGATTATCTGCATAGAGAGGCTATCTTTCTTTTAGATTATTATGCTAATGAGAAATATCAAGTAGCTTTTAATAAGCTTGGTATTGAAGAGCAAGCAGGCGTTAAAGCCAAATTGCAAAGTACAATTCGCGTTAATACATATGACAAGAATACAGGTAAGTTAACTATATCTCCAGAGCGTAATTTGGCGCGTATTTATTTAGGTGAATACTATAAAAAGTTATTTACTGATGATGCTGAATTTGCACAATTGCGAAAAGATTATGCTATTCCTAATAACACATTAACTGATGAGGTTAGATTGAAAAAAATGAATGCATTTTTCTTTTGGGCAACTTGGGCAACGGTAACCAATAGACCAGGGAGTGATGTAAGTTATACTCATAATTGGCCTGCAGAAGAATTAGTAGGTAATAAAGCTACTACACCTTTGTTAGCTTGGTCAGGTGTAAGTATCATTCTATTGATCTTTTTTGTGGGAGTTTTGATTTATTACCATGTAGCTTCCAAAAAAGAAGAAGAAGAATTACGTCCAGAGAATGACCCGATGTCTAATGGTACTACCACAAGAAGTATGACTATGCTTAAGAAGTATTTCTGGGTTGTTTGTCTATTGATGATTCTGCAAGTGATATTAGGTATAGTAACGGCTCACTATGGAGTAGAAGGACAAGGATTTTATGGTATTCCATTAGACCAGATATTGCCTTATTCCGTGACAAGAACATGGCATACACAATTAGCTATCTTTTGGATTGCAACAGCTTGGTTAGGGACAGGATTATATATTGCACCTGCCGTTGGAGGTAAGGATCCTAAATTTCAAGTATTAGGAGTGAACTTTTTATTTGTAGCCTTATTGATAATTGTTTTAGGATCAATGTTTGGACAATGGATGGGTGTAATGCAAAAGTTAGATTTAGTACAGAACTTTTGGTTTGGGCACCAAGGATATGAGTATGTTGACTTAGGCCGTTTTTGGCAGATTTTCTTATTTGCAGGATTGTTTATTTGGTTGGCATTAATGATACGTCCTTTAATACCTGTATTGCGTCAAAAAGGCAGCCAAAGAAACCTAATCGTATTATTTCTTATTTCATGTGGAGCAATTGCCTTGTTTTATGGAGCAGGATTAATGTGGGGAAGACAAACCAACTTAGCCATTGCTGAATATTGGAGATGGTGGGTAGTGCATTTATGGGTAGAAGGATTCTTTGAAGTATTTGCAACTGTAGTTTTAGCCTTCTTATTTGTAAGAATGGGATTAATTAAAACGAAAACAGCTACTTATGGAGCATTATTCTCAACAATTATATTTATGTCAGGAGGGATAATAGGAACATTTCACCATTTATATTTCACGGGAACACCAACAGCTATTATGGCATTAGGAGCAACGTTTAGTGCATTGGAGGTAGTTCCACTAACACTGATTGGATACGAAGCATATGAGAATTATAAGATCTCTAAACACAATAGTTGGTTACAAGACTATAAATGGCCTTTATACTTCACGATTGCAGTTGCCTTTTGGAACTTCTTGGGAGCTGGAGTCTTTGGATTTATAATTAACCCACCGATAGCCTTGTATTATGTACAAGGATTAAATACAACACCATTACACGGGCATACAGCAATGTTTGGAGTTTATGGAATGTTGGGAATAGGTTTAATGCTATTTGTATTGAGAAGTATCTATCGCGATGTGAAATGGAATGATGGATTATTACGAACAGGATTCTGGGGGTTAAACATTGGATTGTTGTTAATGGCTTTATTGAGTTTGTTGCCAATTGGAGTTTGGCAAGCAATAGAAAGTATTCAACATGGAATGTGGTATGCAAGGTCAAATGAATTGATGCAGCACCCTTGGATGGTTATTTTAAAATGGATGCGTTCAATAGGTGATGTAGTTTTCACTGTAGGAATTGTAGCCATCGCAATATTTGTATTTAAGTTAACTTTAAAAAAGAATTAATTATGGAAAATAGAACAATAGGCTCATTTGTAGCAGAGGATTTTAGAACAGCAGCAGTATTCAATAAATACGGAATCGACTTTTGTTGTAAAGGAGGTCGTACGTTAGAAGAAGTATGTGAGAAGAAAAAAATAAGTCAAACAGATTTAGAAGAAGAATTAGATAAATTATTAAATCAAAAAGCAGAGAACAATATCGATTTTCGTTCTTGGCCATTAGATTTATTAGTTGATTATATAGAGAAGACACATCACCGTTATGTAGAAGAAAAGATTCCAGTGTTGTTACAGTTTTTAAATAAGTTGTGTAAAGTTCATGGAGAGAGACATCCAGAGTTGTTTGAAGTAAATAATTTATTTATTGGGTGTGCAGAAGAATTATCTCAACACTTGAAAAAAGAGGAGTTAGTTTTATTCCCTTTTGTGAAGCAAATGGTGAATGCGACTATTAGTGGACAAGCGGTTCAAGCACCTCATTTTGGAACGGTACAAAACCCTGTGTCAATGATGATGCATGAACACGATGGAGAAGGAGAACGTTTTAGAAAAATAGCAGCGTTAACAAATAACTATACACCACCAGCAGATGCGTGTAATACTTATAAAGTAACTTATGCAATGCTTAAAGAATTCGAAGAAGATTTGCACAAACATATTCACTTAGAAAATAATATTCTTTTTCCAAGTGCCGTAGCGTTGGAACAAAAATTCGAATAATGCTTTAATTTATTATCAAAAGTGCTTTATCTTAGTATAAAGCACTTTTTGTTCATACTTACATGAAAACGATATATTACTTCACTCCATTGCTAAACTTTTTTATAGCAGCTCTATTTGGACTGCTTTTAAGAGCTTTATTTGTTTTTCCGATAAATGGTGTTACTTATCTTTATTTGTTGCACACGCATTCTCATATAGCTTTATTAGGGTGGTTATACCTACTGGTTTACGTGTTGTTTGTTCAAGTGTTTAGTGTGAAGAATGAAAAAGAGGAGAAGTTTTGCACTTGTTTATTTTGGATAACACAATTGGCAGTCATAGGAATGATGGTTACTTTTCCTTTTCAAGGATACGCCGCTCCTTCAATTGCGTTTTCTACTTTGCATATATTGTGTTCATATGCATTTGTATATCGACTTTGGAAAAATAATAGAACCCGCACATATCAAGAAAACGTATTGTTGAAGACGTCGTTATTTTTTATGTTGTTTTCAACATTAGGCGTGTGGTGTTTAGGACCAGCAGTTGGAATGATGGGAAAGGCAAGTGCGTTTTATCAAGTTTGCATTCAGTTTTTTCTACACTTTCAGTTTGATGGATGGTTTCTGACCGCCTTTTTAGCTTTACTCTTCTCTTTTTTGTTTAAAGGCAAAGAAATGAAGCTGTTTAAACTATTTTATTTGACTTGGTGTATATCTATAATTCTAACATATGCCTTGCCGTTAAGTTGGTATGTAGAATATTCATTTTTGCATATAATCAATACGATAGGAGTGATAATGCAATTATTTGCATTTGGATTATTAGTAAAGCCTATCCTTGTTTTTTGGAAAGAAACTCAAAAAGAAAAGAAACAGCCACTTCAGTTTTTGTTACTATTAGCAGGAATTTGTTTTGCACTTAGGATAATCGTGCAGTTTGGTGCAGTTTACGAAGGATTAGCAGAAAGTCTAAAAGGCCTGAGAAGTTGGATAGTTGCCTTTATTCATTTGAATATGTTGGGGGTATTGACAGGATTTGGGTTGTGGTTATTAGTTAAAAGTGAGAAATTGAAGGTAAATATACTTTCTAAAATAGGAAGCTATTTATTGGTTATCGCTTTTTTAGGAACAGAGAGTATTTTGTTTTTACAAGGATATCAAGGTTTATTAAGTACTGTTTTTATAGATAATACTATGGCATTGTTATTTTGGGTTTCGGTGGTGTTTCCCTTAGGAATAGGATGTTTGTTATTATCATTTATCTTAAAAAATAAGAACTATGAATGAGTTACATATATTATTAATGTTGCATCTCTTAGGCGCAACAATATGGGTAGGAGGTCATATAATATTAAGTGTTATTATTCTACCACAAGTTTGGAAACAACGAGCTGTAGATGTATTATTTAATTTTGAAACAAAGTATGAGAGGATAGGCATGCCAGCCTTATTATTGATGATAATTACGGGAGTTAGAATGGCTTACCTATACAATGTAAAAATAGGAAGTTGGTTTGCATTTGAAACGCCAATAGAGACGGTGATTTCATTTAAACTGAGTTGTCTATTAGCAATACTGGTATTAGCCTTGAGTGCACAATTTAATGTGTTACCAAAGTTGAAAAAGAGCATAAAAGTATTGCCATTGATGAGCTTTCACATCATAGCTGTTACAGTGATTAGCATAGCTATGTTGGTGTTGGGGAGCTTTGTAAGATTTGGAGGATTATAATAAAAACGAACAAAGGACAGTTGAAATTGATATCAACTGTCCTTTTTCAGTTTGTAATAGATTATTTATTAGATGTTGTTTAGTTCTTTTTCTATTTCCGCAACAGTAGGTGCGTAATCAATACCTAACCCTTCTTGTTGGTAAGTTAATTCTCCTTTAGTATTAAACACACTTATAATGTTTGAGTGCGAAAAGTCAATAGGAGAAATCTTTTTATAATTGACAGCTAAAGTAGCAGCAAACTCTCTTGTGTTTTCTTCAGAAGAACGCAAGAATAGCCATTGAGAACTATCCATTTGATTTTCTTTTGCAAACTCTTTTAAGCGTTCAGGAGTATCTACAGTTGGGTCAATGCTAACTAAGACATACTTAATTTTGTCAGTATTTTTTGAATTAACTCTTTGTTCAATGTTTCTCATGTCAGCTACAAGACGTGGACAGGCAGCTTTACAAGAAGTATAAATCATAACCATTACAAGGACATTTCCATTCAAATCTTTTAGTTCAATGTCCTTGCCATCTTGGGTTGTCCAAGTAGAAGGCAAGTTGTAGATAGACATGTCAGAGATTTGTCCAGGAGTATTAGTATCTTCATTTTGAGAAACTAAATCTGTTTTTTTGTCCATTTTTTTATTGTCATTACAGCTTGAAAGTAGTAATGCAAAGCAAAGAAAGGTTGTTGTTATAAGTGTTTTCATAATTTCTTTTTTTATAAATCATTAGCACATCTAAAACCTAAGTTTTTCGTTGTATAGTTTGCTTTTAAGCTACCCCTAAAACCGTAACGCATAAAAGCAGCATAGTCCATTAAATCAGAAGCATTGATAGACGCACTTCCGCAAAATAAGTTCTCGTCATTTCCTTTATCTTTTCTGCTTTCTCCAGATAAGAATATAGAGTTAAAATCACTTACCCATTCCCACACTAAACCGTGCATGTCATATACTCCCCAGTAGTTTTTGAATGTACTACCTATAGTTTTTGTGTAAGTTTTAGGCGTTTCATACCATGAAAGTATATATTTATTATAATCCTCTTTTTCTCGTGCATCCATATCTTTAGCATCTGCCATTGCTACATATTCCCACTCATCCATCGTAGGGAGTCTTTTATTTTGTACTTCACAGTATTTTTTGGCGGCAAACCATGAAATATTTGTGACAGGTGCATTTGGTTTTAGATCGCCATAATCTAAATCTCCTTTCCAATGAGACAGGTAGCTCTTGTTAGCAAATATTCCTTTGATAGCAGATTTTTGATAATCTGGATTTTCTTTTAAGAATACTAAAAACTGTTCATTAGTTACCGGATATTGGTCAATGAGGAAAGCTTCTACTTTCACGAAACCTTCTTCTGTACTACCATAAAGTGGAACGTAAGTTCCACTTTTGATAGTAAGCATCTGCGTCTGTTTTTGAGCAAAAGTTGTTATCATTGAAAGTAAAGCTAAAACAACTAAGATGCATTTTGATTTATCAAGAAAAAACATTTTATCTATTTTGTTTTACCATTTGAGGAGTTACTACAGTTTTGTTGTTTCCCCAACTGTTGTATACGTATGTTAACACATCGGAAATCTCCTGGTCAGATAGATTTTGACTTGTCATGATAGAGTTGTATTTCACTTTATTTACAGTGATTTCTCCTTGCAGACCATTGATAACTGTTTTAATCGCTCTGTTTACATCTGCATTTAAATAATCTGATTTAGCAAGAGGAGGGAAGATACCATCGATTCCTTGTCCTTCAGATTGGTGACATGCAAAACAAGTTCTTGTAAATACATTTTTACCATCAGTCATTTGTTGAGCTAAAGTTTTATCTACGATTGCTTCTTTTTTCTCAGCACCTTTAGGCATAGTTTGTATTGTACCTCCTTCAGGTAAATAAATACCTTCTTTTATTTTTCCAGCGAATACTTTTTCATTTTCATTCCCCTCTACTTTTAGCATACCTAAAGCCCCTTTATTAAAGGCTCTGAAGATTGAGTGATCTACCAATACTAAAGTACCAGGTACATTTACCTTCATTTCTACAATCGCAGCACCACCAGCAGGTATAAGTGTTGTTTGTACATTTTCATTAATTAAATCACCGCCTTCTACGTGTACTTTGTCAAATATTTCTCCGATAACGTGGAAAGAACTTACCAAGTTAGGACCTCCATTACCGACGAACAAACGGACAGTTTCTCCCACTTTCGCTGTAATTGCATTATCGTTTACCAAAGCATTTACACTACCATTAAATACTACATAATCAGGTTGCTCTTTTAAGGCTTTATTCATGTCAAAAGGTTGTACACCTTTTTCCCCATAATTTCCTTTAGTATAGAAATCCCCTTGCATTACATAATATTCTTTATCTACAGGAGGCAGACCACCTTCAGGTTCAACTAAAATTAAACCATACATTCCGTTTGCAACGTGCATTCCTACAGGAGCAGTAGCACAGTGATAAACATATAAGCCTGGGTGTAATGTTTTAAATGAAAAAGTAACTTCATGTCCTGGTGCAACAAGAGATGAAGCAGCTCCACCACCTGGTCCAGTCACTGCGTGTAAGTCAATATTGTGCGGTAATTTATTGTCAGGGTGGTTTTTTAAAGTAAATTCCACATCATCACCAACGCGAGTTCTGATGAAACTACCAGGAACAGTACCTCCAAAAGTCCAATAAACATATTTTACACCATCTACCATTTCACCTTCTTCTTCTAAAATCTCTAAGTTTACTTTTAACTTAGTAGCCTCTCTCTTTCCAACAGGTTTTGGAACTAAAGGAGGAGAAGTTAATTCTGCTTCCATTTCTCCTTTAGCTATAATTTTTTCAGCCATATCGGGAGTCATTTTCGTAGATTTTGCTTCTTTGTCTTGACAGCTATTTAAAGCTAATAAACCTAGAGCTAATACTAATACCCCAAGTTTGTTCTTAATTGATTGTACTCTTGTATTCATAGTTAGATTATTTTGTTTTTTTGTTAGATCAAATATAGAAGACAATAATGTCTTTTATTATGATAAAAGTCAGTTTTATACTTTATTTTGTATAAAATAAAAAATATTTTATAAGTGTAAGTGATTGATATGTCAGTAGATGTGGTTTTATGTTTCTCAATGTGAGAATTTAAGATGTACTTTATTTTACCTTTTTTTCGGGGATATTTTCAACTGTTTATAGATAGGAAAAGAGAAAGGTTTTGCAGGTGTATTTTGGCACAATGCTGGCACTTTTCTCCAAGAAAATGCCTGTTTTTAGGGGTAAAGTGCCAGAAATATGCCGGTATTGTGCCATTAGGTGCCAGAGAACCTATTTGTTTGTTATGAGAAATATCGGCTTGGTAATTATTACAAGAAAAGTAGATAGAAGGAGGTAAGTAAACAAGTGATGAGGTGGGTGAAATGTGTGAATTGAGATTTTTATCAAGTAATTACAATCGTTACTGAGAGTATTTTAGGTAAGTAAAATTGGCTTGTCACGTAAATGTGCAAGAAATAGATTTTGTGTAGTAATAAATTAGATTCAATTACAGATTGAAATTATGGTCTATTTGTTTTAAAATAATCTCTGCTAAAAGCTTTTTAGCGCGCATTATTTTGACTTTTACGTTATTAAGAGGTTCGTTTAAGACTTCCGCAATTTCGTTGTAAGAGAGCTCTTGAAAGAAGCGTAGCTCAATTACTTCTTGGTAATGAGGTTTAAGTAATTGAATGTAGTTTTTAAATATTGCTAAGTTTTGCTCTTTGATAAGTTTATCTTCTACATTAGATGTATCATCTACAATATTGCTGTATTCGGAATTGTATTCGTCGTTTAGGTCGATGAATGACATATTTTTTCTTCTGCGAATCATGTCAATATGAACATTTTTTGCAATAGAAATCAACCAAGTATTAAAAGCAAATTCTGGTTTGTAACTTTTGATGCTTGAAAAGGCCTTAGAAAAAGTTTCAATTGTGATATCCTCACTATCAGCCTCATTAGCTGTTCTCTTAAGAATAAAGTTATAGACTTCTGGCCAATAGAAATTAAGTAGAAATGTAAAGGCGATTTGGTCACCTTTTTGTGCTGCTTCGATATTTTGTGGAACTAAGTCTTTCAAATCTTTTTTCTTGAGATAAAGTGTATTACACTGTAGTATGTAGATATAAAAATATGAATTATTTCTAAGATAGGAAGAGTCCAAAGAAGATCTTTGTTTAAAAAAAGCTTAAAAAGTTTAGTATTGTATATGTAAACTAAGATATATCTGAAAATAAAAAGGCCAATAACGATTTCCCATTGGTGTAAAAAGGAAATTAATATTGTAAAAGACACAAAGAATAACACAAGACAAAGATTGAAAAAGCGAACTTTGATATTGTTGCTAACTTTAGAACTTCTAAGCAACAAGTCATTGGTTTTCATTTGTTTTTTCCAAGTAGAAAATTTGTTGTCTGTCTCTGTTATGACAAAACTATCAGGGTGGGTAGCAGTGGCTACGTTGCTACGGGTACCAATTTGGTTGATAAAAGCATATTCATCTCCATAAGGAGTTTTCATGTGTTCTATAAAGCCATTTACTTTGAAAAAAAGGTCTTTGTCGTATCCTTGATTTTGAGCATTTCCATGAAATGGTTTGCCTACTGATGCCCAAGAAAACAAGTTGATTGTTTTGAATGTATTTTGGTAGCGCAGTAATTTGTTGGCAAAAGATCTCTTTTTTCTTTGAATGCTTGTATGTCCAATTACTATTTTCTTTTTGCTTGAGAAGTTACTTGTCAGACTTGCTAACCAATTAAGATTAATTGGAGTGACAGACGGGTCTATAAAAATATAGCGCTCATAAGTAGTTACTTTAATACCTAAAGTAAGAGCATACTTTTTGTTGCCCCAGAAGGCCTCATTGTTTGCAACGTTAACTAATTTTGCATTTGGAAATTGGCGATCGAAAGATTCTAAAATTTCTAAACTGTTATCTTCGGATGCATTATTTACTAAGATGACTTCAAACTCAGGATAGTTTTGGTTAATCAAAGATGTAAGAAAAGCAGTTAGCTGCTCTTGTTGGTCTTTGATGTAAACTATTACGGAAACAGGTTCAAAATCAGCAGTTTTTTTATTTGATTTTTGAGTTTTAAATGCCAAACGGCCGTACAAAATAACGTACTGTAGAATCTCAATAATTAAAACTGCAATAAATAGGTAAAATAATATTGTTAGCATAATGAATTCCCTTCAAATAGAGGTAGGCAAATGTACAATTTATCTGTAAGATTAAAATAAGTTTTTTAAAAGATGTTAACCTCTGCTGAGATGCTTATCCCGAACACTTTGTTTACTTCATTTTGAATAGTTTGAGATAGCTTTTTGATTTGTGAACCAGTCGCTTTTCCATAGTTTACCAGCACAAGAGCTTGTAAATTATGTACACCTGCATCACCAATACGATATCCTTTAAAACCAATCTTTTCAATTAACCATCCAGCAGGGATTTTTACCTCTTGATCATTTAGGATGTAATGAGGCATATTTGGGTAAATATTGATAAGGTGATTGAAGGTTTCAGTAGAAACAATAGGATTTTTAAAGAAACTACCACTATTTCCAATTTCTTTCGGATCTGGTAATTTGCTTTGTCTAATTCTAATTACAGCATTGCTGATATCTTGAATAGTTGGGTTCTGTATTTTATCAGTATCTAATTCTTTCTGAATAGCACCATATTCAATCTTTAAGTTGTGTTGATTCTTCGTTAGTTTAAATGTTACAGACGTGATGATATATTGGTCTTTTAAACTGTTTTTGAAGATGCTTTCTCTATAGGCAAATTCACAGTCTTTGTTTGTGAATTCTTCTATTTTAAGCGTTTTTAAGTTTAATGCTTTACAACTGTGTAAGCAGTCTTTTACTTCTACACCGTAAGCTCCGATGTTTTGAATTGGAGTAGTACCTACATTTCCTGGGATTAGTGAAAGGTTTTCAATTCCTCCAAAGTCATGAGATAAAGCCCAAAGAACAAATTCGTGCCAGTTTTCACCTGCTTGTGCTTCCACTAAGACAGAGTTGTCGTTGGTTTCAATTACTTCAATACCTTTTAAATTCAACTTAACTACAATTTTATCAATATCTGTAGTTAACAACATATTACTACCACCACCCAAAATAAATAGTTTTTGGCTATCGTTTGCCTTAACTATTTCTTTCAAGTCAGTAAGGTTGTTTACTTCAACAAAGTATTTAGCCTTAACGTCTAATCCGAAAGTGTTGTATGGTTTTAATGATATGTTTTCAAGAATTTTCATGATGGTAATTAATTAAATTTATTCTTCGTTTTGTTGTATTTTGAAAATTTCAAAATCTTGGTGGATGCTGTTTAATAAGCTCTCAGTTCGCTCTACGTGTGTATCCGAAATGAAAAGTTGTCCGAAAGTATCTAAATTTACTAATTCTAATATTTTACGGACTCTGTTCTCATCTAATTTGTCGAATATATCGTCAAAAAGAAGGATAGGAGCAACTCCTCTATACTCTTTTAAGAAGTCAAACTGCGCTAATTTCAAAGCGATTAAAAATGATTTTTGTTGCCCTTGAGAACCAAATTTTTTAATAGGATGCCCTTTCAGTTCGAAAGACAAATCATCTTTGTGTATTCCAACAGAAGTATATTGTAGGATGCGGTCTTTCGCTAAGAATTCATTGAATAACTCTAACATAGACATAGAGTCTAATTGTGTTTCATAACTTAGCGTAACATTGTCTTTATCCTCAGTAATCAGTTTGTGATAACGGTTGAAAATAGGAGTAAATTGATCAATAAACTCTTTTCTTTTCAAATGGATGGGATGAGCTAATTCAGCGATTTGTTCGTTATATACTTCAAGTGTGTCTTTGTCAAAATATTGGTTTTGAGCAAAGTGTTTTAAAAGTGCATTACGTTGCGTAATAAGCTTTTGATATTGTATAAGATATTGTAGGTATGTATTATCCATTTGCGAGATAACACTATCAATAAATTTACGACGCGTTTCACTACCTTCAGTAATTAAATCACTATCAGAAGGGGAGATAATAACTAAAGGGATAAACCCAAAGTGATCAGAGAAGCGCTCATAGTTTTTACTATTTCTCTTTAAGATCTTTTTCTGTCCTTTTTTTAAACTGCAAACGATATGTTCGTCTTTATCATCTTTGACAAAAGTTCCATCAATAACGAAAAAGTCTTCATTGTGTCTAATATTTTGTAGGGCCACAGGATTGAAATAACTCTTTCCATATGCCATATAATATATTGCGTCCAAGATATTAGTTTTACCCACGCCATTTAGGCCAACAAAACAGTTGATTCGCTGGTTAAAAGTGAAGGTTTTATCACTAATATTTTTGAAATTTAAGAGGTTTAATTTTTTTAAATACACGTAGTTATTAGGTTTTTTAACGTTTTCAAGAGGGCTATGTGAAATTTCGGTGCAAATTATCAAAAATATAAATAGAAAGCACTTTTATATTACAATAAAAATCCTATTTTTGCGACTCATTAAACTTTGTATACATGGCAACTTATAATAAAAGAGGTTATAAAGCTCCTAAACCTGAAAAAGAACAAGAAGCTAATGAGTTCGATCAATATAATAATGTAGATACTACTAATAGTACAACTGCTGAGGTATTTAATACTTTAGATGAGCGTGCAAATAGAGTAGAAAATTGGGCAGTGCGTAATCAAAAAGCAATTTTTGGTATCGTAGGTGCTATTGCATTAGCTACTATGGGATATATTGGATATGATAAATTTGTTGTAGAGCCTAAGAATGACGATGCTGCAAATGAAATGTTCCAAGCACAGTCATACTATAACAATGCTTTAATGAACGGTACTGCTAAAGATTCTCTTTTTAATCTTGCATTAAACGGAGGAGAAGGTAAATTAGGTTTCTTAGGTATTATTGAAAATTACAAAGGAACACAATCTGCTAACTTAGCACATTACTACGCTGGTACTTCTTATTTAAACCAAGGAGAGTTTCAAAAAGCAATTGAGCATTTAGAGAAATTTAAAAGTAAAGACCAATTATTAGGTTCTTTAGCTTTAGGTGCTATTGGAGATGCTTTTTCTGAATTAGGACAAAAAGAAGACGCTTTTGATTACTACAAAAAAGCAGCAGCACAACAAAAGAATGATTTTACTGCACCAAGATTCTTGAATAAAGCGGGATTAGTTGCTTTAGAGATGGGTAAAAAAGAGGATGCAGCGAAAATTTTCACTGAAATTAAAAACAACTATCAAGGTTCAGCTGAAGCAAATGGAGTTGAAGCGTTGATTGGATTAGCACAATAAAATGGCAACAGCAAATAAAAACCTATCTGAGTATAATAAAGCTACTTTACCAAATGCAAAGGATTTTAAAGTAGGTATTGTTGTATCAGAATGGAATGATGAAATTACAAATGGACTTTATAAAGGGGCAGAGGCTGCATTATTAGATTGCGGAATGCTTCAAGATAATATCGTTCGTTGGAATGTACCAGGAAGTTTTGAATTGATTTTCGGAGCTAAGAAAATGATTGAAGTAGATGAGGAGCTTGACGCAGTTATCGTAATGGGATGCGTTATTAAAGGTGAAACAATGCACTTCGAATTTGTATGTGAGGGAGTAACTCAAGGTATTAAAGACTTGAACTTGATTTCTGACATTCCAGTTATATTCTGTGTGCTAACAGATAATAAAATTGAACAATCATTAGCACGTAGTGGCGGTGAGCACGGTAACAAAGGTACTGAAGCAGCTGTAGCAGCACTGAAGATGATTGAGTTAAATAGAAGATAGAGTCAAAACTCATCAATAAAATATTGAAAAACCTGTAAAAGCAATTTTACAGGTTTTTTTATTTTAGAATAAATTACAATTGAGAAATAGTAAAGGCGATTATAATTCTTTAAATTTGTTTTTCGGATAAAATATTTCGTAATAAACACTAAAAAAGCTTAAGCAAATAAATGTCAGATATAATTCGTTTACTGCCGGACCACGTAGCGAATCAGATCGCAGCAGGGGAAGTTGTTCAAAGACCAGCTTCTGTTGTTAAAGAGTTGATTGAGAATGCAGTTGATGCTGGTGCGACAGAAATTAAATTAATTTTAAAGGAGGCAGGGAAAACCTTAATACAGGTTATTGATAATGGGAAAGGAATGAGTGATGTGGATGCCCGTATGGCATTTGAGCGTCATGCTACATCAAAGATTTCAAGAGCAGAAGATTTATTTGCATTAAGTACCAAAGGATTTAGAGGAGAGGCATTAGCTTCTATTGCGGCTATTGCCCATGTAGAGTTAAAAACACGTCTGCATTCTGCAGAATTAGGTACTCATATCATTATTGAAGGAACTAAATTGGTTAGCCAAGAAGTTGCTGTAGTGCCTTGTGGGACTTCCTTTTCAGTTAAAAATTTATTCTTCAATATACCCGCACGCCGTAATTTTCTTAAATCAGATAATGTTGAGCTGAGAAATATTATCGATGAGTTTGAACGAATTGTTTTAGTTCACAACAATATTCACTTTACATTGATTCACAATGGGAGTGAAGTATTTAATTTAGTACCTACTAATCTACGTCAGCGTATCGTAAGTGTTTTTGGTGTTAGAACTAATGAAAAGTTAGTTCCAATAAACGAAACAACGGAAATTGTTGAGGTAACTGGGTTTGTTGGGAAACCTGAGTTTGCTAAAAAGAGTAGAGGTGAACAATTTTTCTTTGTGAATGATCGTTTTGTGAAAAGTGGTTATTTACATCATGCTATATTAGCAGCATACGAGGGCCTTTTGAAAGAGGGAACTCATCCAAGTTATTTTATATATTTTAATGTTCCGCCAGATTCTATTGATATTAATATTCACCCTACTAAAACAGAGGTGAAGTTTGATGATGAACAGGCATTATATAGTATTTTAAGGTCTATTATTAAACATAGTTTAGGACAGTTTAATGTTGCTCCTGTTTTGGATTTTCATAGGGATTCGACATTAGATACTCCGTATGATTATGAAGGGAAGGAAGCAACGACTCCAACGATCGAAGTGGATAGAAATTTTAATCCTTTTCATCGCGAGATTACTGCCGAGACTGATAGATTTGAGTATAATCCATTTGAAGCAGGAGCTGAAGGTTTTATAAAATCTAATATTAGCAATATAGAGTCGGATCCTTTTATAGACGTCATAGAAAGTAAAGGGAATTTATCAGAGGCTAATTATCTTGATAGTTTAGATAGCTCAAAAAATGTGGTTGAACATGAGAGATTTATTGACGCTATCGAGAGTAAAGGAAATAGAGAGTCTTCTTTTGATATAGGAAATAGTAGAGTTGATGATGATTTTGTAATTCCTTCAAAAGGGAATGACAATACAGAGTTTGAATCTCGTTTTAATAAAAGCAGTACATCGTTTAGTAAACCATCAAGGAGAGATAGTGGAACTCTTTCTTCAAAGAGTAATGTTGAGGGGTGGGAAAGTATGTATGAAGGCTTAAAGTCTGCTGGAGACGAATTAGATGTTTCAAACATTAAATTAGAAAGTGATTTTATAACTGGGAATTTGTTTGAAAACTCTAAAGAGGAAAATAGTGGCGTTAAGCGTTTTCAGATTAACAGAAAATATATTGTTAGCCCTATCAAATCAGGGATGGTAGTAATAGATCAAGGGCGTGCACATCAGCGTATTTTATATGAGAAGTTCATGGAAAATATTCGAGTGCAGCAAGCATCTTCTCAACAGTTGTTATTTCCATTGACGTTGTATTATGCACCGTATGAAATAGAAATGTTGCGAGAATTGCAACCATTGTTGAAGCAAACAGGGTTTGGTTTTGAAAATATAGCACAAGAGTTTGTGGTGATTTCTGGATTGCCTGTAAACGTTGCTGAAAGTGAGGC
>JASLGC010000134.1 GCA_030150335.1 Flavobacterium sp. | reverse complement strand
GGGAAATTTAGTTATTTATTCGGATGGCTATAATTGGTCAAAAGAGGTTACTATTAGAGCAGGAATATCTGCATTTCGTCATAAAAATTATAATCTGATTTGGGTTGGGGATGGAGGATTTAATTCTAATAATAGTGGAGTCAGTAATACGATTTGTCCTTTTAAATTAGATAGTAATAATTATCCAATACCTAAAGCGAATTATGGAAATGGGGTAACGGCCAAAAGGGTTGCAGTACATAATGCGGTATTTACAGCCAATGCAATTGCTTGGGCTATAGAACAGGCAGAAAAAAATGGTATCAACTCTAATAAAGGAGGGAGAAATTAGTAACCTATTAAAGTTAGAATTATGATTAGAAATATTTATTTAGGATTATTGCTCTTAATTAGTTCTTTTGCTATAGGACAATCGGGTATTAATACTTTAGAGGTTAATGAGTATGCTGCATTACAAGTTGATGCACCTAATAAAGATAAGGGGATCATTATCCCAAGGTTAACAACTCAACAACGAAATAACATTAATACAACAGACTCTGAAGATGGTTTGACAATTTTTAATACAGACGAAAATTGTATTAATTATTGGAATAAGGGGGAGAAAACTTGGAGTAGCTCTTGTGGTAATTTAGGTAAAGCTAATTTTAAAATTGAGAAGTGCTCTGATATTAAAGTCTATGGACAGTATTTATCTAAAACACAAATAAATCGAAATAGTAATTATTTATTACTTACTGTTCTTGTTGAAAAATCTGGTATTTATAATATTACAGCAACTTCTAAGGAAAATAATGGATATTATTTCTCTACTTCTGGAGAGTATTTAGGTGTTGGACGTACAACAATTAAAGTTCCAGGAATGGGGGTGCCGATGAATGCAAGGTTTGATGATTTTGTAATTCAATTAAATGGAGTCGATTCAAGCTTAGTTTGTCCAATTAAAATTGAAGTCGAAGATTCGGAAGTGAAACCTAATTTTACAATGGAATGCAATTCTACGGAAGTATTTGGAGTTTATAAATTAGATGAAGCGCTTGGGAATCAGCATTACATTAAATTGAAATTAAATATAGATCCAGGTGCAGATGGTGCTACCTATTTTTTAGAAACAGAAGAAATAGATGGAATAAAGTTTTATGGGACAGGAAAACTTAGCTCAAGTCAGCCGATCGTTACTTTGTATGGACAAGGGATACCACGTACAAGTGATGTGAAAAAGATGAGAATAAAATCAAATAGTTCTAAAACAGTAGCTGTTTGTTATGCAGATGTTCGTATTACAATTCCTAAAAAGAAACTTTTGGTTGTAGGTAATACAAATGCGTCAGATTCTTATGGATTTGCAAACGCATCTGCTCCTGTTAATAAAATGCTCAAAGAAGTAAAAAATTATGGGATATTGCCAGAAAGTATTTTTTCTTTTGAGGGGTGGAGTGCAATTACTAAAGTAGCTAATAATGCTGGATTGAGTCAATACTTGACTGGTGAAAACCCTTATGATATAGTAATTCTTCAATCTACGACTCAATTTAATCAAAGTCAGGTAGCGAGTTTAGTCGATTATTTGAAAAATAAGGGTGTTGTAATCATCTTTGACTCAGATGAAAATACAGCTACTTTGCTTTTAGCAGAAATTACAGCAAGTAGTACGATCAGTGCGGGAAAAATTAATAATGCAAGCTCTATTTATAGATTTTCAACGGTAAATGATCGTGTTTTAAATGGTGTTTTTGGAGATATTCGAGGAAAGTACTGGGGAGCAAATACTCCTGTTGTGAGGATTTTAAATCTTGATGCAAGTGATTTTTTGATTTATTCAGATGCTACTGATCATTCTGTACCAGTAGCAGCATTGCCTGATCCTGGTAATACAGAAGGTGGAGAAAATGACCAGCCAAGTGATGGTGGTAATACAATAGGAACTGAAGATCAAGGAACGCAGGGTTTAACTGTCTTTAATCAAGAGGGATATCATTTTGTATGGGTTGGAGAAGGATTATTTAATAATCATACTACAGCATTTGCATTAGACGCTAATAATAAACCTATTGTGAAAGATAATTTTGGACATAATATAAAGAGAAGTGTTTCAAATTCAATTTTTACAGCTAATTTAATTGCATGGGCAATAGAGCAAGCTGAAAAAGATGGGATTAATACAAAAAAATCTCCGAGTAAATAAGCGAATCAGAAATTAAAAGTGTTTATAATAATAAAAGGCTACTCTAATTTTAGAGTAGCCTTTTATTATTGTACAAAGTAGATTTAAAACAGGATGCTTCTACTTCTGAATAAATTAAAAAGTTAATTGAAAAAACAAACTATTTTGTAAATCCTGAATAGTGCAATAATGCATCTATACTTGGACTTTTACCTCTAAAGTCTTTATATAGTTTATCCAATGGTTCTGAGTTTCCTTTTGAGAAAACTTTATCTCTTAAGATTTGTCCATTCTCACGCGTCATACCTCCGTTTTGCTCTAACCATGCATAAGCATCAAAGTCTAACATTTCTGACCATTTATAAGAGTAATATCCAGCTGCATATCCACCTGCAAAAATGTGGCTGAAATATGTAGAACGATATCTCGGTGGTACAGTTGCAAGGTCTAAACCGTATTTTTTTAATGCTGCTTGTTCAAAAGCGACAGCATCTTTAATATCTGCATCCGCTCCAATTACATGCCATTCCATATCGATTAATGAAGCTCCCAATAATTCAGTCATGCTATAACCTTTGTTGAACGTAGCTGCATTCTTCATTTTTTGAACTAATGCTTCAGGGATTACGTCTCCTGTTTTATAGTGTTTAGCGTAATTTTTCAATACCGACGGTTCGAAAGCAAAATGTTCGTGGAATTGTGAAGGGAATTCAACGAAATCACGAGAAACACTTGTTCCTGATAATGTTGGATACATTTGGTTTGCAAAGAATCCGTGAATTGCATGTCCAAATTCATGGAACATTGTAATTACATTATCTTGAGACAATAATGTTGGTTGTCCTGCCGCTGGTTTAGGGAAGTTACCTACGTTGTATATTACAGGTAAGCGGTTTAGCAATTTAGATTGTCCTACGATATTACTCATCCAAGCTCCTCCGCGTTTAGAGTCTCTTTGGTAGTAATCTGTGTAGAATAAACCTACTGCACTTCCGTCTTCATTAAATACTTCATATACTTTTACATCTTCTTGCCAAACAGGAATATCCTTGCGTTCTTTAAATGTAAGACCGTATAATTGTTTAGCCATAAAGAACACACCATTTTCTAATACAGCATTCATTTCAAAGTAAGGTTTTAACTCATTTTGATTTAAAGCGTATTTGTCTTCTCTAATCTTTTCAGCATAGTAATTCCAATCTGCAGCTGTTAGTGTAAATGGATCTGCTTCTTTGTTGATTAAATCTTGAATGTCTTTTGCTTCTTCTTTTGCACTACCTACTGCATAAGGACTTAAATCTTTTAGAATCTGAATAGCATTTGCCGGAGTTCCTGCCATTGTTCCTTGTAAGCTCCATTCTGCATAGTTAGCAAACCCCATTAG
Source organism: Flavobacterium sp. (assembly GCA_030150335.1). GTDB lineage: Bacteria > Bacteroidota > Bacteroidia > Flavobacteriales > Flavobacteriaceae > Flavobacterium. The sequence continues at coordinate 2,992 of JASLGC010000134.1, read as the reverse complement.
TTTTGCTTTTTCTGCTCTTTTCTTTGCTAACGTAATGATTGTAGCTCTTGTATCGTTTGCATCGCCTTTTTCAGCGCGTATCCAAGCTTGTTCAAATAGTTTTTTTCTTGATTCTTTATTTGTTAACTTGTCTAAATCTGGTTGCTGCGTAGTGTTGTTTAATGGTATTAAATAACTTCCATCAGCTTGTTTGATAGATTCTAATTCTTCGTCACTTAGTCCCGCTAATTCTTCCTTTGTAAACTTAACACCGCCTTCTTTTGTTGCCAATAATAACTTATCTCCAAAGTCATTATTTAATGTAGCAATCTCTTGGTTTAGCTGTTTTAGTTTCTCTTTATCTTCTGCTTTTAAATTAGCTCCTGCTTTTTCAAAGTTTTCATAGTAAACGTCTAATAAGCGTGCTTGTTCTGCATCTAAGTTTAAAGCTGATTTGTTATCATGTAGTTTTTTAATACGTTGAAATAAAGCATCATTTAAGTAGATTGCGTCACTGTGACTTGCAAACTTTGGTGCTAATTCAGCATTTACTGCTTTTAAATCATCATTTGTATGTGCTCCTGTTAATAGTGAAAACACTGAGCTAACGCGATCTAAAAGTTCGCTTGAACGTTCTAATGCTTCTAATGTATTAGCAAAGGTAGGTTCTTCTGTATTTGAAGCGATCTTGTCAATTTCTTCTAATTGACGACGCATTCCTTCTAATAAAGCAGGCTTGAAGTCTTTATTTTTAATTTTGTCAAAGTCTGCTGTGAAATAAGGTAATGTACTTTCTTTAAAAAAAGCATTGTTCTCATTCCAATCTGTTGCCTCTGTAGCATCAGTTTTAGTTTTATTACAAGAAATCGAAAAAAGCGATGCTCCTGCAACTACACCAATTACTGCGTTTTTAACTTTCATATAATTAAGGGTTATTGTTAGTTGTTCCAAATATAGAAAATATATAAGCTTTTTAGGTATGAACATAATATTTTAGCATTGATATTGGTATTTTGTAGTATTTTTGCACGACTTATTTGCCTAAGTAAACTAATGTGTAGTTTATTTGTAATTTGTACATTATTAGTTTTTTACGATTTTAGGTACGCTTAATTTTCAATATTATTTAAATGAAGAGAATACACTCTATTCTGTTTTTATCGTTTTTTACTTTATCAGTCAGTGCTCAAACAGCTAATATCCGCAAGGAATTAGAGGCCACCTATGATCAAAAACAAGGAGAATTGTTGATTACTCAATTTCAAGGGGAAGATGATATTGAACGGGATCGTGTTGATCATTTTTTAAAAAATAGCAATGTAAAAGGGAGTGGTATTTTTAAGGACGGTCGTGTTTTTCAAATTAGAAGAATTGAAGAAAATGGTTTTCCATTGTACTATACTACCAGCAATTATATATCAAGACAAGAGAATAAAGTGAATGCTGTTCAATCTGATTTAGGTATTTCATTGGACGGGAAGAATATGATTGTAGGGGTGTGGGATGGACAGGTTGCCTTAGATACGCACAGAGAGTTTGTTGAAAATGGTGTTAGCAGTGTTAAGTTAGGCAATAAAATTAGTTCGCTTATTCAAATGGATGAGGAGCAATTAAGAGTAAATCAAAAGTCAAGAAATCACGCTACCCACGTTGTTGGAACAATAAAAGCAAAGGGGGTATTTAATAAAGCGAAAGGAATGGCTCCTAATGCGAAAGTTGTTAGTTTTGATTGGGAACAAGATACGGTTGAAATGGCTGAATTAGCTAAAAATGGCTTATTGGTTTCAAATCACTCGTATGGTATTTCAGCTTTAGATGATGATTTAGTGCCTTTAGTGCCGCCTTTTTATTTTGGTGTATATAATAGAGAAGCGGGTAGGTTTGATAAAGTAGCTTATTTATATCCTTATTACCAACCTGTTGTTTCGGCTGGTAATGATCGTTTGGAATATGATTTAATAAATGCATCTAAAAACGGAAATGATTTGCTGTTAGGTGTTGCAAATGCTAAAAATTCAATTGTTGTAGCGGCTACAGAGCTTCATGAAGATGGACATACAGAAGTGGCTGATTTTAGTAGTTTTGGACCAACGAATGACTATAGAATTAAACCCGATATTGCAGCTAATGGTGTTGATGTGATTTCATCAGGGTATGCTAATCCGGAACCATTGACAGCAGAGCCATTGACTACAAAATATGCAAAGATGAGTGGTACTTCTATGGCTACTCCTGTTGTTTCTGGGATATTGACTTTGTGGCAACAATGGGCAATAGAGAATAAGAGTTTTCCATTTAGAGCAGCTACGATTAAAGGAATTATGGTGCAGTCGGCTGATTATTTGTTAGAAGATAAACCTAATCATCAAACAGGTTGGGGAATGATTAATGCTAAGAAAGGTGTTGAGCTGATGGTTAATTCATTGAATAATACGGCTTTGATTGAGGAGAGAGTTTTATTGAATGAAAGGGAGTATAGGCAGAAGTTCACCTTAAAAGAATTTAATGATAAATTGATGGTAACGTTAACTTGGACGGATGTTGATCAGAATGCACAAGGTTTTGATTTTAAGACTGATCGTCAAAAGAAGGTTTTGGTGAATGATTTAGATATGCGTCTTTATAAGGATGGTGTAGAGTACTTACCTTGGTATTTAAATAAGAGTTTTCTTAATTTAAAGGCTTTGAAAGGTGATAATGATGTGGATAATATCGAAAAGATAGAAGTTGTTGATGCAGAGGAAGGGGAGTATGAGGTGGTTGTGAGACATAAAGGAGAATTAGTCAATGGGCGACAAGATTTTTCATTGGTTGTTAGTAATAACAATATGGGGGGAATTGAAGCTAAACATGTTGAGTCTATGGTATCTGAGGAGGATATTATTGTTTGGCCTAACCCAGTGGATGATGTTTTGAATATTGAGATAGCAAAGGATAAAATATTTAAATTTTCTCAAATTGATATTTATGACTTGTCTAATAAGTTGGTTAAGTCGGTAAATGTCGGTGCTAC
>JASLGC010000097.1 GCA_030150335.1 Flavobacterium sp. | reverse complement strand
TATCTAAACCTATTTTGTCTTATATCGGAATTGAAAGAGATGGAATGTATCCATTTCTTTATTGGATTCTTTACATTGTTTTGATATTACCAGTTTATAAGGTTTTATTAGTGTGTATTGGTACCTTGTTTGGACAGCGTGAGTTTTTCTGGAACTTCGTAAAGAAAATGTTACGCAGTATGGGAATGGGCTTTATATTGCCAAAAGAAAAGAAAGATTAATTAGACTAATAGTTCTAATTTCATATATACAAAAAGAGCAGCTTATTTAAGCTGCTCTTTTTTAGTTTTTATGTATGATGAAAATACACGGTCTTTTGTGTAAATCTATTTTCGTGTTCTTCCATTGAGAAGCTGGTTTAGTTGAAATAAACTCTGTTTCCAATGTAATGTCACAAGCAACGCAAACTAATGTGTTTGGGTTTAATATTTGTGCCATGTCTTGTAGAAGTTGATTGTTTCTATAAGGTGTTTCAATAAACAATTGTGATTGGTTCTTTTCTTGTGATAATTTCTCAAGACCTTTCAATGCACTTTTTTTGTCTGATTTGTCTATTGGTAAGTAACCATTGAAAGCAAAACTCTGTCCATTCATTCCCGATGCCATTACGGACAATAGGATAGAAGAGGGACCAACAAGAGGTGTTACTTTTATATTGCGTTTATGTGCTAAATCTACAATTACAGCACCTGGATCTGCTACACCAGGACAACCTGCTTCACTCATTACCCCAACACTTTTACCTTCTAACAAAGGTTTGATGTATTCCTTATATTCACTGATTTCAGTGTGTTTATTTAAAGGGAATAAGATTAGTTCTGATTGTTTCTTTTCAGGACAAATACTTTTGATAAAACGCCTTGCTGTCTTTTCATTCTCAACAATAAATATGTCAAGCATTTCAATTGCGCGTTTTACTGTTTGTGGTAGTACATCAAGTGGATTTGTAGTTTCTCCTAATGTAATCGGTATAAGGTATAAAGTACCCGTTGGTGATTGATTTGTCATGAATAGTGAATTCTATAAATAGTTGTGCAAAGGTAAAGATAAAGTGTAGTACAAAAAAGAAAAGGAAGAAAATGACTTTCTTCCTTTTACTAAATATATATCTAAGATTGTAAATCTTTGGCTATTACGTTGCATGCGTCGTCTAACATTTTGTAGACGTGGTAAAAACCTCCTGGACCACCAAAGTACGGATCAGGTACTTCTTTATTTTGATCAGGATGTAGTTCATTTAATATGAGTTTTACCTTTTGTTTAGCTTCTTCATTTGGAGCTAATTTAATTACATTGTCGTAATTAGATTGGTCCATAACGTAGATTCTATCAAACTCAGTAAAATCATTGATGCTAAATTGACGTGCTCTTTGTGTGGTTAAATCAATGTCATAATGCGAAGCAACTTCTATAGATCGAGGATCTGGTTGTTGTCCGACATGCCATGCACCCGTTCCTGCTGAGTCAACAAAAAAACTTTCTTTCGAAAGTTTTGATTGAAGAATACCCTCTGCTAATGGAGAACGGCAAATATTACCTAAGCAAACCATCAAAACTTTAGCTTTCATTACATACTAAATTTAAGATTTATATCATCGTGATATTTTTTAAACTCTTTGTCTGTTTCAATCAAGTTGTCAATCGTTTTACAAGCGTGTAATACAGTTGCGTGATCACGATCTCCAATTTGAGAACCAATACTTGCTAAAGAAGACTTAGTGTATTTCTTAGCAAAGAACATAGCAAGTTGTCTTGCTTGTACAATGTTTCTCTTTCTTGTTTTAGAACGAAGCGTTTCTGTATCCATTTGGAAATAGTCAGATACCACTTTTTGAATATAGTCGATAGAGATTTCTCTCTTAACGTTCTTAACGAATTTCTCCACTACGTTTCTTGCAAGGTCAAGAGTAACTTCACGTTTATTGAATGAAGACTGTGCGATTAATGAAATAATAGCACCTTCTAATTCACGGATGTTAGAATTAACGTTCTTAGCAACGTATTGAATAATTTCTTTAGGCATTTCAACTCCATCACGGAATAAAAGGCTCTCAACGATTTTTACTCTTGTTTCAAAATCTGGGTGTTGTATCTCTGCAGATAATCCCCATTTGAAACGAGATAATAAACGTTGTTCGATATCTTGCATATCAACAGGTGCCTTGTCCGAAGTCAAGATTACTTGTTTACCATTTTGGTGTAAATGGTTAAAGATATGGAAGAATACATCTTGTGTACCTGATTTACCAGATAAGAATTGGATATCATCGACAATTAATACGTCAATTAACTGATAGAAATAAATAAAGTCATTTCTTGTTTGTTTACGCACAGAGTCAACATACTGTTGAGTAAACACTTCAGCAGAGATATATAAAACTGTCTTTTCAGGATATAGGTCTTTAATTTCAACTCCAATAGCGTGAGCTAAGTGAGTTTTTCCTAAACCTACTCCTCCGAAAATTAATAACGGGTTAAATGATGTACCTCCAGGTTTATTAGCTACAGCCAAACCTGCAGAACGCGCCAAACGGTTTGAATCACCTTCTAAGAAGTTATCAAATGAATAATTTGAATTTAATTGTGACTCAATCTTCACATTGCGAATTCCAGGAATTATAAAAGGGTTTTTTAATTCTGGATTCTTATTTTGTACTGGTACGTCTAATTCTTGTGGTTTAACAGGGCTTCTTTGAGCGCTTGGTAATTGTTCTGTATACGGTTGTTTGTTTCCAGATGTATTTTCCATCTGAATTTTATACAGCAATTTAGCGTCTGGGCCAAGTTGTTTAGTTAAGGCTACTTTAAGAATTTTTACATAGTGTTCTTCCAACCACTCGTAAAAAAACTTACTTGGCACTTGAATATATAGGGCATTCTCTGTAAGTTCAATTGCTTGAATAGGCATGAACCAAGTCTTGAAGGCTTGTTCTTGAATATTGTCTTTTATGAACTTAAGACAATTATTCCACACAGATTCTGCTGACTTAATTGTATACTCGTGCATTTTAGGTTAGAATTATAAAAACAGTTACTACTTTTGGGGTAATTTCAAGGGGTTAAAATTACCTTTGTTTGCGAGCACAAATATGTGAACAAAATTTGGGATAAAAAAACTTATTAGCCATTGTATAAAACAAATTAATTTGGTAAGTACTATAAAAAAAAGAAGAAACAAGTATAATTAAAAGGAATATGAAACATTTTGATTTTGACGTGAGAGTACGTTATGCTGAAACGGACCAGATGGGGGTAGTATATCATGGAAATTACGCGCAATACCTTGAAATTGGGAGAGTTGAGTGGTTAAGAAACCTTGGGGTGTCATATAAGAAGATGGAGGAGTTAGGGGTAATGTTGCCTGTAGTGTCTCTAACGATGAACTATAAGAAGTCTGCTAAATATGATGAGCTTTTGACCATCCGTACTATCCTTAAAAAGCTGAGTTCCGTGAAGATAGAATTTGATTATGAATTGTATAATGAGCAAGGTGATTTGTTGACAACGGGTAATTCAGTTTTAGTATTTATAAACATGAAAACAGGTCGTCCGATGGCAGCTCCTAATTATGTGGTCGAAAAGATTTCTAAAATAGAAGAATAGAGCTTAAGAAAAGTCTTTTGTGTAATTAGTGATTATACAAAAACAAATATTTATATTTACATAAAACAAATAATATGAAACCAGCTTATTGGCTAATGGGTGTAGGATGTCTATTTTCTTTGAGTGCTTTTGCTCAGGAAGTAAAGTTAATAGATGGGCGTGCTCGTATGTATGACGGAAAAATAGTATCAGCTACTATTGTTAATAAAAAGAGTAACGAGGTTACTAAACTTGACGGTCGTGGATATTTTATGATTAATTCTCAAGTTGGTGATACAATTCAGTTTTCTAATAAGAAAATTTCTCCTGTTGATTATGTGATGACACAAGAGGACTTTGACTTAGGTAGAATTACTGTGGTACTGACTAAGCCAGGGCAAACATTAGAAGAGGTTGTGATTCTACATAAAAACTTTGAAGATGATTTGTTTGAACCAGGTTATGGTAAAAAACTTACTCCTGCAGAAAGAAGATATAAAAAGAACAATACTGTATTTGCTGCCACCTCTAACTATGGTATGGGGATTAGCTTAGACGCTATAGGGAACCTTATTTCTGGAAGAAAGAAGAAGGATAAGGCTGCTATATTGTATGAAAGACTTGATATACGTATTCAAGAGTTTGTAGAGGAATATCCAAAAGACGACTTGATTGCAGATATGAAAATACCTACAGAAAGAGTGGATGCATTTTTATACTATGTGGTAGCTCAACCAGAGTATGGTAAAATTAAGGTAGAAAGAACAGAGGAATATCAATTGTATTTAGCAAAGCAATATGCTGACTTCGTTGGTTTCTTAGGTTTGTAATTATATTTTATACATAAGTATAGGAAAGGCTATTATCGCAATATGTGATAATAGCCTTTTTTAATGGAATGAATGCGGGTTCAACGTTTGGAAATTCGCGGAATAAGAGGTTTAATGATGGCAAATAATATTGGGTGAACTATCGTTTTTTTTGAGTGAGTTTTTTTTCACTAAGAAAAGCGGATAGTTCACCCTTTTTTTCTTTCTTAAAGTCAATATAGTTGATAGGTTTAATATAAAATTGAAAAATTATGGCACGATATAGAGCTACTGTAGTACATACACATAAAGAAGGAGAAATGTACATTGAGAAAGGGATGAGTGTAGAATTCGCATCTTTTACTCCTCCTTGGATGGTAGAACAAGGTAAGCCAATACAAGAAGCTTTTTTGCGAGTGTATGGTATTGATTTGAAAAAAGGCTATGCCTGTAGTCCCGGATTTATAGAAGTAATAGAAATAAAATAGACTGGCGTGTTTTGACAGAGTCAAGTGTTTTCTTCGCACTGTCATTGTAATACTATGAAAGAATGAAAGATTTGGTTAGAGTTCAGAAAGTGCTTGAGTTGTTTAAAGACAAAGGAGAACTAACAGGAAACTTTATATGTGAACAGCTTGGGGATGAATGTGGATCTATAAGTTATGAAACTTGGAATCGCTTGCGTAAAAAACTTATTGAAGAACTTAATATACCAGTTGTTTATAATAGAAAGAGTAAGGCGTATATATTAAGTGAGACAATAGATGATGAAGAGCGATTAGATGTATTGAGCTTAAATAAGTTTATAGAAAATTATGAGGTGATTAGTCTTTTGATGAGAAAGGCAGGTGAAGATATAGATGCGATCAAGTATAT
>JASLGC010000061.1 GCA_030150335.1 Flavobacterium sp. | reverse complement strand
TCAGAAGATAAAATTGTATGGATTATTGGAAGTCGAATGGATGAACGATTTAAGATAAAAAATACAACTACAAACATTTTTAAAATTCAAGTTATTTTATGAGAAAATTAGCTTATTTGCTACTTTTTTTAGTGTCATTTGTTTCAATGCAAGCGCAGATTGCAAACCCTGCAAAATGGCAAACTAAAATCGAGAAGAAGTCAGACACAGAATACACTATTACTTTTGATGGAGTAATACAAGAGGGCTGGCACATGTATTCTCAACACACTCCTGAGGGAGGACCATTACCTACAGAATTTCTTTTTAATAATCAGGAAGGGAATTATGAACTTGTAGGAGTGGCTAAAGAGAGTGAAACAAAAACAACGTTTAACGACATTTTTGATGTTGATGAAACTTACTTTGTTGGACCAGTGAAATTGGTTCAAGATATTAAGCTGACAAATTCAGAAACACCAAATATACAAGTTGAGTTAGCATACCAAGTTTGTGAGGAAGTATGTATCAGTCAAAGTAATTTATTTGTCTTTGACTTAAAGGATTTGAGCTCAGTTGAGGTTAAAAACTTTGAAGAATACACTACTAAATCATCTGCTACAACAGCTACTGACAAGAAAGATGGTGAAACAGACGGAGCATTAGTGTCAAATAAAAAAGAAGAAAAGAGAGGATTGTTTACAATCTTTATTCTTGCGTTCTTCTCAGGATTTGCTGCATTGCTTACACCTTGTGTGTTTCCAATGATTCCAATGACTGTGAGTTTCTTTACCAAACAAAGTAAAACACGTGCAAAAGGAATTAAGAATGCAATTATCTATGGACTGTCTATTATCTTTATCTATGTTATTTTAGGTACGATAGTAACCGCTATATTTGGAGCAGACTCACTAAATGCGTTATCAACTAACGTTTATTTCAATGTAATCTTCTTCTTATTATTAGTTGTGTTTGCAACATCTTTCTTAGGAGCATTCGAGATTATGTTGCCAAACTCTTGGGCTAATAAAGTAGATTCTCAAGCAGACAGAGGTGGAATTATAGGTATTCTATTTATGGCATTAGCATTAGCTATTGTGTCATTCTCATGTACTGGACCTATTGTAGGAACACTATTAGTAGAAGCAGCATCTAAAGGAGGAATAGCACCAATTATTGGTATGTTCGGATTCTCACTTGCTTTAGCTTTACCATTTATGTTATTCGCTATGTTCCCAGGATGGTTAAACTCAATGCCTCGTTCAGGTGGTTGGTTAAACACAGTGAAAGTATCATTAGGATTCTTAGAATTAGCTTTAGCATTCAAGTTTTTATCAAATGCAGACTTGGTATTACAAGCACATTGGTTAGAAAGAGAAGTGTTCTTAGCAATATGGATTGCTATTTTTGGAGCATGGGCATTATATCTATTAGGTAAGATACGACTACCACATGACAGCCCTACTGATAGTATATCTGTAGGACGATTATTTATGGCTCTTTTAGTAACTACGTTTACTATTTATTTAGTACCAGGGTTATGGGGAGCGCCATTAAAAGTAATTTCAGGTTTCCCTCCTCCAATGACTTATAGTGAAAGTCCTTACGGAGTAGGAGGAAAAGGAGGTTCAGCAAGTGGAGCTACAGCAGGCGTATTACCTGATGGAGCTAAGTTAGGAGCTCATGATATCGTAGCTTTCACTGATTACGAAAAAGGAGTAGCTTATGCTCAATCTGTAAACAAGCCTATCTTATTAGACTTTACAGGTTTTGCTTGTGTGAACTGTCGTAAAATGGAAGATTACGTATGGTCAGATTCAGCTGTTTTATCTTTACTTAAAAACGAGGTTGTATTGATTTCTCTTTATGTAGATGATAAAAAAGAATTACCTGAAAACGAACAATATATTTCAGAGACAACAGGTAAGAAAATTAAGACAATTGGCAATAAATGGAGTGACTTCCAAATGAAGAATTACCATGCCAATGCGCAACCATATTATATTATTTTAGATAGTAAAGAAAACCGATTAACAGAGCCAGTAGGATATACTCCAAATGTAGATGAATACAAAGCTTGGTTACAAAGCGGAATTCAGAAAGTAAAATAATACTTTTCAATAAGTTAAATAGAAAGCCATGTGATTGATTCACATGGCTTTTTTTATCCCAATATTTGAATAAAACTTTTTATTTTGAGAAAATTTTAAGATATAAGTCAATACATTTGATAGCTTTAGTAAAGCAAATCAGTTAAATTTAATTGTAATAGTTCGCTTTTCTCATTTTCAATAGCAAGTGTCTTTTTTGTAGAAAAGAAGATGTCAAACCTATTCAAAGTGAGGAAAAGAAGAATCTAAAAAATTGTTGTAAAATGAAAAGAAGTTTAGTTGCAGTAGCTTTTGGGTTATTTGCCCTATGCGCATCTGCGCAAGTACACACCCCACCTACAAGTACAAAAGCAGAGATTCACCAAGTAGTCGGTTTGACAGATGTCAATATTGATTATTCAAGACCTAATATGAGAGGGCGTTTAGTCTTTGGTGATTTAGTTCCTTATGGAAGGTTATGGAGAACTGGTGCTAACATGAATACAGTAGTTACTTTTGGTAACGATGTAGTTATTGGAGGGAAAACCTTGAAGAAAGGTTCTTATGCTTTATATACTATTCCGAAAGTAGAAGAATGGGAGGTTATCTTTTATGCAGATACGAATAACTGGGGATTACCTGAAAAATGGGATGAAACTAAAGTAGCTTTATCAACAAAAGTTAAATCAATAGGTTCTGACCACAAATTTGAAACACTTACAATTGCTGTAAATAATGTCAATATCGACTATGCAGATTTAGAAATCATGTGGGAGAAAACAATTGTTCCTATTCGATTCAAAGTACCAACAGACCAATTGGCGATGGAAAGTATAGATGAAACTTTTGCAGGCCCTAAGATTGTAGATTATTACGCAGCAGCAGAATATTACTACTTAACAGGAAAAGACCTGAAAAAAGCATTAGAATGGGTTGATTTAGCAATAAAGAACTCAGGGGATAAAGTTCCTTATTACTTTGTAAGACTAAAATCACAGATTCAAGCAAAGTCAGGAGATAAAGTAGCAGCAGTAGAAACAGCTAAGGAAGCTTTAGCCTTAGCAGAACAAGCAAATAACTTAGATTATATCAAGATAAATAAAGACGCAATTAAAGAATGGTCTAAATAATTTTCAAAAGATAGCCTTAAAAAGCTATCTTTTTTTATTGCATATTTTTATATTTTGTAGTTAATGGTTTATCTTTGTTTTTTAACAACACATTCTAAATTATGTTAACAGAATTAAACGCTATTTCCCCAATAGATGGGCGTTACAGAAACAAGACAGTTGGACTTGCGAATTACTTTTC
>JASLGC010000054.1 GCA_030150335.1 Flavobacterium sp. | reverse complement strand
TTGGCAATTGCGAAAAAGGACGAAATAAAAAAGGGCTACTTCCGTATTATCAGAAGTAACCCTTGTAAACTTTATTCTTTTTGAATGAATAAAAACAATGATATATCTATTGTATTCTATTATTTAGCAAACTTCTTACTTGCAAATACGCTTAGGATAACGCCTACTGTAACTAATAACATTCCTGTGCTTACTGTTTCGTTAAGCAACGTAGCAGCTAATGCTAATCCAAAGAATGGTTGTAATAATTGCAATTGTCCTACGTTTGCGATTCCTCCTTGTGCTAATCCTCTGTACCAAAAGATAAATGCGATAAACATACAGATAAACGACACATAAAGTAAGCTAATCCACGCTTCTGTGCTCACACCTATGAATGTAGTAGGGGCTGTAATAAACATTAATGGAAGGGTTAACGGCAATGAGATTACTAATGCCCATGAAATTACTTGCCATCCACCAATAGATTTAGATAGTTTTGCTCCTTCTGCATATCCTAATCCACAAATAAGGATTGCTAATAGCATTAAGATATCTCCTATTGGGGAACTTGAGATTCCTTGTGAAAATGCAAATCCTACAACTAATGAACTTCCTATAAATGAAAATACCCAAAAGATAGGACGTGGTCTTTCTCCACCTCTTATTACACCAAAAATGGCTGTGCATAGAGGAAGCATTCCTAAGAATACTAATGAGTGTGCTGATGTAATGTATTGTAAGGCTAAAGCGGTTAATAGGGGGAATCCGATTACAGCTCCGATAGCAACTACGGCTAAGGGTAAAAGTTGTTTTTTAGTGGGGAATTTTTCTTTAAAGTAAATTAGGCAAGCTAAGGCAAGTATTCCTGCAATAACTGCTCTGGCAGATGTTAGAAATAAAGGGTCAAAGTCTAATACTGCAATTTTTGTAGCTGGTAATGAACCACTGAATAGGGCTACACCGATAAATCCATTTAACCAACCACTGGATGCTCTTCCTGTTGAGTTAAGAATGTTTGTTTGTTCCATTAAAAAATTATTTGGCGGCAAAAGTAACGTGTTAAAACAGATTGGCACAGTCTCAGTTTTGTATATTTGCATGGACACAGATTGACGTTAAAAATGAGCAAAACCTTTTTATACACTGAGATTGCAGCGAGTATTGCTTTCCAGATTCGCAATGGCGTTTTACGCGAAGGAGATAGATTGCCTTCCGTGAGGTTGTTATGTAAAGAACACAACATTAGCATGAATACAGCGAAGCGAGTTTTCTTGGAATTGGAGTCGCAATCGTTGATAGAGTCAAAACCTAAAACGGGGTATTTTGTGAGTAAATTTTCTTATCACAAGTTGCCTTTACCACAAGAAAGTAACCCAACTCTATTGGCTAATGATGCAGAACCGAATGGAATTATCAATACGGTATATTCTAATATTGGAAATAACAAGGTAACGCTGTTCTCGTTTAATACGCTTTCTGGTGAGATGTTGCCTTTGGCGAAGATGAAAAAGGAGATTTTGGAGGCAACGCGCACTTTGCCAAGTGGTGGTATTGAATATGAACCAGTGCAGGGAAACGTGAATTTAAGACGCATGATTGCTGTTCGTTCTATCACTTGGGGAGGCAATCTTCAAGAGGATGATATTATAACGACCAATGGTGGGATGAATGGGGTGTTTTTGAGTTTGCTTGCTTTGGGAAAAGCGGGAGATACCATTGCAATTGAGAGTCCGTGTTATCCCGGTATTCTTCAGTTGGCTATTGGGCTTGGGTTTAAGGTGTTAGAATTACCTACGCATCCTGTTTATGGGATAAAAATTGAAGCTCTGAAAGAGGTTATTCCTACTATAGACATTTGTTTGTTGGTCTCTAATTACAACACACCGTTGGGGAGTTGTATGCCTGATGAGAATAAAAAGGAAGTGGTAGAGTTATTGGCAAAACACAATATTCCGTTGATTGAAGATGATGTATATGGCGATTTGTGTTTTGGGGAACAACGACCTAAGTGCTGTAAGTCTTTTGATACAACGGGGAATGTACTTTGGTGTAGTTCTGTTTCTAAAACGTTGGCTCCTGGTTATAGAGTAGGGTGGATTGCTGCTGGAAAGTACCAAGATAAAGTGAGAAATATTAAGTTGGTTCACTCTATTTCATCAGCACCTATTGTGCAGGAAGCCGTAGCCAGCTTTTTAAAGTCGGGTAGATATGATAAGTATTTACAACAAGTACGTCGTAACTTATATCAGAACTATCAAAACTATGTAAGAGTGATATTGGATAGTTTTCCAAAAGGCGTGAAGATTAGTCGCCCTCAAGGAGGATTGGCAATATGGATAGAGTTTAATGAGGAGATAGATACGATACAATTGTATGATTTAGCCATTAAGGAGGGAATAAGCATTGCTCCGGGGCGAATGTTTACTTTACAAGAGCAGTTTAAAAACTGTATCCGTTTGAGTATTGGTTTGCCGTGGTCAGAGGAGTTGGCTGCTAAACTAAAAAGAGTTGGCGTGCTTGCGAAACAAGTAGTATAAGCATAGATAGCTTTATTCTTTTGATGAATACAGTATTTGATAAAAATAAGAGAGGCGCTTAGAATATACTAAGCGCCTCTTTTTAATTAACGGATTTCTCTATTTCATGTTTCTTTCGAACTAAATACCAAGCGAATAAAGTAATTAGTGGGATGATAATCCAAAATACATCTATCAGTAATATGTCGTAATAATGATTTTTCCAATTTGTCCAAAACCAATTTCCTGTAACGATTCCATTGGTAATAGGCACTAATAATCCTATGATACTTCCTACAAGTAAGCAATCTCTGTTTGTCTTGTAAATACTTTTTCTTGCGGCAAGTAGTATGGTAACTGCAAGCCAAGTGTAAAAATAAAATGAGTAGATAAAGGTTTGTCCTCCGTTCGGATTTAGCTTTACTGCTATAAATGCTAAGGCTGTTACGGGATACATAGATAGGCAAATGGCCATATAAATGCTGGCCAACCAAAAGTTGAACTTGCGTTTTCGCTCTGGAACGTTCTTTTTATCTCTGGCTACTAACCAAATCAAAATACCTGAAATGATAACGAAGCATCCAGCAATTCCCACTAAGAAATAGGCAATTCGCACAGCATATCCTCCAAATGCTCCAAAGTGTAAGGCATACATAAGGTTAGATACTATTTCACTATAGGTAGAGCTGTCATTGGGATTTGCTTTTTCTTCTATTTCACCTGTGCCAATGTGGTAAATGATTTCACCTTTACTGATGAATTGTTTGTTTTCTGAAACTTTACCTAAAAGCTTGATTTGCATATTTTGGTCGCCGTAATTGCTAACTTCCAGATGCGTTATGTTGCCGTCTTCCCATCTATCTAATGTTTTTTGAACATAAGCATTGATGTTGATTTGCTCTTGCAATGGTACGTTTGCAAAACTGATTTCTGTTTTCGGTCCTTTTCGCCCTCCTACATCTTCGTGTAGTTTTTTAGCATCTCCACCATAGCCTAATGCTGCTACAGCAGTGGAAACTAAATAAGTGGTTAGGAAAAAGTAAGCTCCTGTTATTGCAAATATTAGTTGAAATGGAAATGTAATTACTCCTAATGCGGTGTGTAAATCTGTCCAAACGGTTTTTAGTTTTTCCCAAGGGCGGAATACGAAGAAGTTGGAAACAATCTTTTGCCAATGAACTAATATTCCTGTAATCAGTGCGAATAAAAAGAGAAAGGCAACTATTCCAGCTATTAAATATCCTAAGGGTACCCCAATATTCGCTAAGCTATTGACTGGGGCAAGGAAGTGTAATCTGTATAAAAACTCTCCTAATGAATACCCTTCTGCGTATGTTTTACTTTTAGCAGAGGCAGTATCGTACATTAGAAAACTGCGTTCGCTTGCTTTGGGATTTAGCGTGTCTTTAGAAGGAGAAACTATTAAGCCTACAACGCGACTTCTATCGGCTATTCTAAAGGAGATGTTTCTTCCATATAAACCATATTGGTTGTCAATAGAGTCTGCGATGGTATTGTAGTCAAGTGTATTGGCAGAAAAAGTACTCTTTGGTGTATTGTTTTGCCAGCTGTTTATTTCATTCTTGAAAAAGGCAAAAGAACCTGCAAAAAAGAAAATAAATAACAAAGCAGTAATGATGATACCGCTGATTGTATGTAAATGGAAAAACTTATTATAGTTTCTAATATTCATAAGGTTGTAAAGTAATAGTCCTATATATTAATTGGTTTGATTAGGTAGGGTAAGTAAAAAAGGATGGTTAGTACTGCATAGATTGCCCATATTTTATACCCACTTTTTGCAATAAACGCAAGGATAAATAAAACTGCCCATAGGATAAAACCTGTAAAAAACATAGTTGTATATACTGGTTTTGCTTCAAAGAAATACATGAAAAACATGTGGAATGTAATGGTGAGAAAGAAACCTCCTATACAGCCTGCTGTGAATTTTAAAAAGCGTTGCCATGCCGACGTTTCTAAATGTTTTTTGTTTGCTGGCATAATATTAGAAAAGTATGTATTCAAATAATAGACTAACACCTACTAAGCTAAGTACTTGTGTGTACTTCATTGAAATAGTAGGGTATGTAGCTACAGTTATAACTGATGTTAGCATTAGAAACATAGCATACGTCATTAAGCCTACACCTAATCCATTGTACTGGATTTGCAATAATAATGAACTAAGAAGTAATGCGTAGGCAATGTATTTTGCCGTCTTTCGATTATTTCTTATCCACACTGTAAATAAACAATGCTTGGTAAACTTGACTTTTTGTGAGCTATTGTATAGCATGAAAAAACTTAGTGTAACGAGACAGAATAACAGTGTGTACATTATTATTTAGATTAATTAAAAACAAAAGTAATCCTATTTTTTATTTCTTAATAATTATTTGTGATAAAAATCAAATAATTCTGTTTTCTCTTAATTTTTTGGCGTGATAAATGATATATAAAAGTAGATGTAATTTAACTTTTAGTTAAGAAAAATACTTCGGTTTTAGAGATTATTTTTTTTCTATTGTAATATATATTTGTGTACTTTTTATTTATTAATGTATGGGTGATTTTGAAGTAAATCCATTTTATGAGTTAATTATAGACGATTTAATGAATCGTAAATACTCAGTAATTGATTGTTTTTTCTGTGAAGAGGAAATCAATCTGCTTAGAGCAAATTTGTTTTTGAAACAAGATTTGGAGAATTTCAAAAAAGCAGCAATTGGGCAAGCTTCAAGTGAGCAAGTGGTAGAGGAAATCCGTGGGGATTCTATTTTATGGCTTAACGAAAAGCAACCTGATGAAGTGGAAAGAATGTATTTTAATAAGATAAATGCTTTTATAGAGTACATTAATCGCACTTGCTATTTGGGAATTCAAGAAGGAGAGTTTCACTATGCTTGTTACCCTGAAGGGACATTTTATAAAAGACATTTAGACGTATTCCACACGGATACGCGTAGAACACTATCTATGGTATTATATCTTAATGACCAAGATTGGACTCCTGCTTATGGTGGGGAATTAGCACTTTATCTTCAGAATGAGGATGGAGGGGAAAGAGAAGAAATTGTGCAGCCATTGCCTGGACGTTTAGTAGTATTTGATAGTAAATACATTGAACACGAAGTGAAGATGGTAAATCATCCGAGATATAGTATCACAGGATGGTTAAAAACAAGATAAAAGAATCAAAGCTGCCTCTTTTAACGGAGACAGCTTTTCTTCTAAGTGATACATGTAGATTTACAAAATAATCTAAATTGTAAATCACTCAATTTAATTGTAGCTTTTTGCAAAGCTATTCTGTGGTTGTGTTTGTGGAGTTTATAAATCAAGTGGGGACTTCGATATATAAATATGCTTAAAACTACTATATTTGAGATTCTTCCACTTTTGTGCAACAACTTACACAGCTCATACCTTTTATTTTCTATATTTTTGTCGTTTACTAACTTGTTAGCTTATTTTTGTAATACAAAGATAGAATAGACTATTACTACGGTTATTATACAATTCACGGTTTTGATGGTATAATTCGTGGATTCTATTCTTTATTGTGCTTCATAATTATATAGATATGTTCGATTTTAGATTAAGAGTTTTTTATACAGTGGCAAAAAGAGGGAGCTTTACAAAAGCTGCTAAGGAATTACTTATTTCTCAGCCTGCTGTTACAAAACACATTCAGGAGATTGAGTCGTCTTATCAAACTAAATTGTTTTTGAGAGATGGAATGAAGATTAGTCTGACGGAAGCAGGGGAGTTGCTATATAGTTATGCGGAGGAGATATTCTCTATTTATAGGAATTTAGAATTTGATATTCACGCCTTAAATGCTAAAATGGATGGTAGTCTGTGTGTTGGTGCAAGTACTACGGTTTCCCAATATGTGTTGCCTCCTTTATTGGCTGAGTTCCGCAAGAAAGTAAATGACCTTCATTTGGATGTGTTTTCTGATAATACGACTGCTATTGAGAACTTGCTTTTGAGTAAGAGTATTGATGTGGGGATTGTAGAGGGGTTTTCTAAGAATCCGCAAATTAAGTATATCGACTTTATAAAGGATGAGATTGTATTGGTATGTGGTAGTGGGAATCCATTGGCTAAGAAAGGGGTGATTAAGGCTGAGGAATTAAAGGACTTGTCTTTTTTATTGCGTGAAAATGGGTCTGGTACTTTAGATGTGGTCGGTGCTCAATTAAAGGAAGTTGGAATTAGCATCAACGATTTGAAGAATGAGATGAACTTCTCAAGTACGGAGAGTATTAAGATGTATTTGATGCATTCTAATAGTGTTGCCTTTTTATCAATTCACGCTATTTTGAAGGAATTGCGTTATAATGAGTTGACTGTGATTGATGTAGAGGGATTGGATATAACTCGTAATTTCTCTATTATACAGCGCCAAGGGCAGGAGAGTGCATTGGTAGAATTGTTCATCCGTTTTGTAATAACGCATAACGTGAAGTTATAGGTTATAACTATTATGAATTTTCTTTTGGCTGTAGTTCAGGCGACCTTTGTCTCTGAAAAATAACCGAACAGATGTCAATTAATACAAGTAACACAAATAGTGATGCACTTAGTAAAGTAATGCTAATCGGATTGGGGATATTGAGTTTATTTCCTTTTATCTCATCAGCCGCTGCTTTAATAATGGGTATAGTTTATGCCCAAATTTTTGAAAACCCTTATTCCAAACAAACCAAAAAGACAACGGGGCTATTACTAAAAGTAGCGGTAGTTGGTCTTGGTTTTGGAATGAATATTTACAGTGCTTTATCTGCTGGTAAGGATGGGTTTATTCTAACTGTTTTCTCAATATTCTTAACGTTAGGTCTTGGGTTTATCCTTGGAAAGGCTTTTAAAATAGACAAGAAGATTTCTTATTTGATTTCATCTGGTACTGCTATATGTGGAGGAAGTGCAATTGCAGCTGTTTCTCCAGTGATAAAAGCGGATGAGAAGCAAATATCAGTAGCCTTGGGTATTGTGTTTATCTTAAACTCAATCGCTTTGATTATCTTCCCACCAATAGGACATTACCTTGGAATGAGTCAGATTGATTTTGGATTGTGGTCTGCGATTGCTATTCACGATACGAGTTCGGTAGTTGGTGCCGCTGCGAAATATGGTGATGAGGCATTGGAAGTAGCTACAACAGTTAAGTTGGCTCGTGCGTTATGGGTGATTCCTGTTGCTTTCTTGTCAACGGTGTTATTCAAGAATAAAGGAGGGAAAGTAAAGTTGCCATATTTCATTGGATTCTTCGTTTTGGCAATGTTAGCGAACTCATACATTCCTTTTGTGCAATTGATAGGACCTTATATTGTTGAGGTTTCTAAAGCGGCGTTAACGCTAACGTTGTTTTTAATCGGAACATCATTGTCTTATCGCACTGTGAAATCTGTAGGGATTAAACCATTGTTAGAAGGAGTAGGGTTGTGGGTGTTTATATCGATTGCCTCATTATTATATATATTATACGTGAATTAAGGGTAGTTGTTTCATTACTTATAATTATAGGAAAGCACTTGTTATTTGATAGCAAGTGCTTTTTTGTTTTGCTTACAAATAGAAGTGTTAGCATGATGAGAGCATGATAAGCTGTGATTAGATGTGGTCAATTGTCATAGGGAGTTATCCGTAATCCAAAATTGCCTATCTATATTTTGGATTAGAAGTGATTGTGCTTTTTGTATTTGTATCTACTTCTTGAGTGGTGGTTGTCAAACAAAGATGTTTGATATAGGTACAAAAAAAATAGGATACTTTGCAGTATCCCATTTTTCCGGTTTATTCATCATACTTGAATTACTCCAAGATTAAAGGGCTTTTCTATTGGAGCGTGATTAGCAGCTTCAATACCCATTGAGATCCATGTTCTTGTATCAAGAGGATCGATTATAGCGTCTGTCCATAATCTTGCTGCCGCATAATACGGTGAAACTTGATTGTCGTACTTCGCTTTAATTTTGTCAAATAATTCTTGTTCTTTTTCAGGAGTTAACTCTTCGCCTTTAGCTTTTAAAGAAGATGCTTCAATTTGCAATAATACTTTGGCAGCTTGTGAACCACCCATTACAGCTAATTCAGCACTTGGCCAAGCAAAGATTAAACGTGGATCATAAGCTTTACCACACATTGCGTAGTTTCCTGCTCCGTAAGAGTTACCCACTACTACAGTGAATTTAGGAACTACAGAGTTGGCAACGGCATTTACCATTTTAGCTCCGTCTTTAATAATACCACCGTGTTCTGATTTAGAACCTACCATAAATCCTGTAACGTCTTGTAAGAATACTAATGGTATTTTCTTTTGATTACAGTTGGCAATAAAACGAGTTGCTTTGTCTGCTGAGTCAGAGTAAATAACTCCACCAAACTGCATTTCTCCTTTTGTAGTTTTAACCACTTTACGTTGGTTAGCTACGATACCTACTGCCCATCCGTCTATGCGAGCATATCCAGTGATAATAGTTTGACCGTAACCTTCTTTGTATTGTTCGAATTCAGAATCATCAACTAAACGCTTGATGATTTCTAACATATCGTATTGTTCTGTACGTGCTTTTGGCAAGATTCCGTAGATGTCATTAGGGTCTAAAGCTGGTTTCTTAGGTTTAACTCTGCTGTATCCTGCTTTGTCAAAATCACCAATTTTATCAACGATGTTTTTGATTTTGTCTAATGCGTCTTTATCGTCTGCTGCTTTATAGTCGGTAACACCTGATATTTCACAGTGTGTAGTAGCTCCTCCTAAAGTTTCGTTATCTATGTTTTCACCAATTGCGGCTTTCACCAAATAACTTCCTGCTAAGAAAATACTTCCTGTTTTGTCAACGATTAAGGCTTCGTCACTCATAATAGGAAGGTAAGCACCACCGGCAACACAACTACCCATTACTGCTGCAATTTGAGTAATACCCATGCTGCTCATAATAGCGTTGTTTCTAAATATGCGTCCGAAGTGTTCTTTATCTGGGAAAATTTCATCTTGTAGAGGTAAATAAACACCTGCACTATCGACTAAATAGATGATAGGAAGTTTATTTTCGATGGCAATTTCTTGTGCTCTTAAGTTTTTTTTACCTGTAATTGGAAACCAAGCACCTGCTTTTACAGTAGCATCGTTGGCAACAACGATACATTGTTTACCTTTTATATATCCAATTTTTACAACTACTCCACCTGAGGGGCAACCTCCGTGTTCTTGGTACATATCGTCACCAACAAAAGCACCAATCTCAATACTTGAAGCTTTATCATCTAAAAGATAATCGATGCGCTCTCTTGCGGTTAACTTTCCTTGGTCGTGTAGTTTGGCAATTCTTTTGTCTCCACCACCTTTTTTTACTTTGATTAATCTGCGTTTCATATCAGACAATAAAAGCTTGTTGTGGTCTTCGTTTTTATTGAAGTTTATATCCATAGTTTGATAGGTTATTTCTACGCTTTTCTTTGAGTTTCGCTAAAATACAAAATTAAAGTTCATATAAAACATTAGGTATGATTTTTGGGATAGACAAAAAAATAACACGAAGGATACAATAGAATAGTATAAATAATGTACTTTTGTCTCCGTTTTTTATCATTAAATATAATGTCGCTAAATAGTATTTTTCAGTTTTTGGTGCCAAAAGATAAAGTGTTTTACCCTTTATTCGAGAAGGCAGCTATTAAGATTAAGTCACTTTCACAAACTTTGCATGAAGCAGTAAATGCGCCTGCAAAAGAAAGAGAGAAATTATTAAAAGATGTAGAGGTTATTAAACAAGACATCGAAGCAATTGCTCAAACGACTAGAATTGAATTAGGTAGAAATTTCATTACTCCTTTTGATAGAGAGGATATACACAACCTAATTACAGCGGTTGACGCTGTAGCCGATCATCTTTCAGATGCTGCATCTCGTATGAGATTGTATCAGATTGACAAGATTACTAAACCATTAAGAAAACTTACAGAGGCTAATTTAGAAGCTTGTAGTGAGGTATCTCGTGGTCTTTTAGAATTAAAAGACATGAAGAACTTACCGGCATTGGCTGAGGTTTGTAAGAATATTTCTCGTTTGGAACGTAAAGCTGATAAGGTATTCGATAAAGCAGTAGCTGATATCTTTGAGAATGAAAATAATGCAATAGAAATTATTAAGTATAAAGAGGTAATGTCTGCGTTAGAAACTGCTACAGATAGCTGTAGAGATGTTGCAAACGTGTTGGAAACTATCACAGTAAAATATTCTTAATTAACTAGAAACATTACTTATGGAATTTTTCTTTGAAATGTTTACTAATCAAAGCGGAATTATGCTGATTACGATTATCGTATTGGCATTGGGGTTTGATTATATAAACGGATTTCACGATGCAGCCAATTCTATTGCTACTATTGTAACGACGCGTGTTTTAACGCCGTTTCAAGCTGTAATTTGGGCAGCTGCATTTAACTTCGTTGCTTATTTTATCTCACTTTATATTATTGGGGAGTTTAAAATTGGTAATACAATCGCTAAATCTATTAATGAGAACTTCATTACATTAGAAGTTATCTTTGCGGGATTAGTAGCGGCAATTATTTGGAATTTAATGACGTGGAAGTTAGGGATTCCTTCTTCTTCTTCACATACGTTAATAGGTGGATTTATTGGTGCGGCTGTAGCTCACGCTGGTGGATTAAGTGCTAATGGAGTAGATGTTATCGTTTACTCGAAAGTGGTGCCTATTTTCTTATTTATATTTGGTGCACCGTTTTTAGGGATGTTCCTTGCTTATTTTATCACAGTTGCTATTCTGTGGATATGTAGAAAACAAGCTCCTCATAAATGTGAGGTTTGGTTTAAACGTCTTCAGTTAGTTTCTTCTGCTTTGTTCTCTTTAGGACACGGGGGGAACGACGCTCAGAAAGTAATGGGTATTATTGGTGCAGCAGTTATCTTTTACCACATTAACGTTGATATGGACCCTACTTATATGGTAGAGGGAGTAGATACGTTTAAATTGTTTGTAGAACACTGGTGGTGGGTTCCTTTAGCATCGTTCGTATTCATCGGTCTTGGTACTTTATCAGGAGGATGGAAGATTGTGAAAACAATGGGGTCTAAAATTACTAAGGTTACGCCATTAGAAGGGGTAGCAGCTGAAACGGCTGGTGCGGTAGCATTATATGTTACAGAACACTTAGGTATTCCTGTTTCTACAACACACACGATTGCGGGTTCTATCATCGGGGTAGGTATTACTAAGCGTGTTTCAGCAGTTCGCTGGGGTGTAACCATTAATTTATTATGGGCTTGGGTATTAACTATTCCTGTATCTGCAATTATTGCAATGGTAGTTTATTACATAATATCATTATTCTTATAGAAATAGAATAAAATAAATAAGTTAAAAAGAGAGGATTTGATTGAATCCTCTCTTTTTTTATGCCTAAAAATTCGAGGTTAACTTGCTGATAAATAGGATGGTTAAATAGTGTTAAGGATGTTTTTGATTTGGAATCAAATGCTAAATTTGAATTGAATATGAAACATATCCTTCTACATATTATTGGTTTTCTTTTCCTACTCTCTATAGTAGGTGTTAAGGTATTGGATATAATTCAAAGTAATTCGTCTTTTGAAAATTCAATAGAGAAAGTAACAACTTCTACTTTCGGTTCTTCATCTCATCAAGAATATAAGTTGAGTAAAGGGTATAGTAATATTGACTCTTTGAAGAGCATTGAAATTGATAATAACGATTTTCAGCTTCAAGAGGACTTGATTTTCATAGCTGCATTTTGCGGTGTTATTCTTTGTGCTATTTCAATTTATTTCATAGTAAACGCAATCAAAAGACGCCGTATTTTCTACAAGGCGTTTATACAATTATTTTCATATAAATACATCGTTTTTTGTACTCTTCGAATATGATTTCTTGGTTTTAATTTTTTCAGATTTATTGATTGTTTAGATAAAAACTTTCTGTTTTTATCTAAAGTCATCTTTTAAATTTAGTTTATTTAGAAATCGTTATTGTATGAGAAGAGTAGCATTATTTGCTTCTTTAAGTACTGTTTTTGTGTTGATTAGCTGTAATTTTCACAAGCAGGAAAAAGTAGAAGTACAGGATTATCCTACCACAAATCCTGTAGTATTAGACACTGTCATAACAAAAGATTATGTGTCACAAGTAAAATCCATTAAAAATATTGAAATACGAGCCCAAGAAAAAGGCTACTTAGATAAAATTCTCGTTGATGAAGGAGAATATGTGAAAGAAGGGCAATTATTATTTCAGATTAAATCACAGATTTATCGCGCGGAAGTTGCAAAGGCAGAAGCAGAGGTTAAGCAAGCACAAATAGAATTGCAGAATGTAGAAACATTAGCAACTAATAATGTGGTTTCTAACAATGAGAAAAAAGTTGCTATTGCTCAGCTTGATGCGGCTAAATCAGAGTTGAAGTTAGCTAATATTCACTTGTCACAAACAGATATTCGCGCACCTTTTTCTGGTGTGATTGATAGAATACCTAAGAAATTAGGTAGTTTGATTGATGAAGGTGATTTATTAACTACGCTGTCTGACAACTCAAATATGTACGTCTATTTCAATGTTTCGGAATCTGAATATCTCAATTATGAGGAAAAGATGAAAACAGATAAGGGGATGGATGTTAACCTTGTATTAGCAAATAATCAGATGTTTGAGAATAAAGGGAAGGTTGAAACAATAGAAGGGGAATTTAATAATGAAACGGGGAATATTGCTTTTCGAGCTAAATTTCCCAATCCAAAGAAATTGCTTCGTCATGGAGAAACAGGAAAAATAAGATTGACTATCCCTATGAAGAAAGCGTTGATTATTCCACAAAAAGCAACGTATGAAATTCAAGATAAAAAGTATGTATTTGTAGTTGATTCTAAAGGCATTGTTCACTCAAGAAATATAGAAGTTAGTGACAATGACTTGCCTGATTTGTATATAGTGGTTAAGGGATTGGATAGTAAAGACCAAATATTATTGGAGGGAATTCAAAGAGTAAAAGAAGGGGATGAGGTGAATGCTAAACTTATAGGTCCTATTAAAGTTATAGATACTTTAAAATTAAAAGCTGATTAATCAATAATAGGAAAACTTATATATTATGTTTAAAAAATTTATTCGTAGACCCGTTCTATCGATAGTAATTTCGTTGATTATTGTCTTTTTAGGAATCTTATCCTTGTTAAAATTACCAGTTACACAATTTCCTTCTATTTCTCCACCTAAAGTAAATATTACTGCTGTGTATCCAGGGGCTAATGGAGATTTATTGACTAAGTCAGTTGTTATTCCATTAGAGCGTGCTTTAAATGGAGTTCCAGGAATGAAATATTTTGCTTCAAATGCAGGGAATGATGGAGAAGCATCTATTCAAGTTGTTTTTGATTTGGGGACAGACCCTAATCTTGACGCTGTGAATGTGCAAAATCGCGTTTCATCTGCGGTAAATAAACTTCCGCCAATTGTAGTGCGTGAGGGTGTAAAGATTACTCGTGAGGAGTCTAATATGTTGATGTACGTTAACTTGTATAGTGATGATGCAACATCAAACCAGAAGTTCTTATATAATTATGCAGATATTAATCTTTTGTCTGAGTTAAGAAGGATTAATGGGGTTGGAGTGGCTGATATTCTGGGAGATAGAGAGTATGCAATGCGTATTTGGTTAAAACCAGATAGGATGAATGCTTTAAAGATTTCGACCGATGAGGTAATGGATGCCCTACAAGAGCAAAGTATAGAGGCTTCTCCAGGAAATATTGGAGAAAGCTCTGGTAAGCGCTCTGAGGCTTTTGAATACGTTTTAAAATATTCAGGAAGGTTTAACACTGAGGAGGAATATGGGAATATCATATTAAGGTCCAACCCTGAAGGTGAAATATTGCGTTTGAAGGATATCGCAGATGTAGAGTTTGGAACTTCGATGTATGATATTTATTCAAGTTTGAATGGAAAACCTTCTGCTGCTATCGTTATCAAACAGTCTTATGGTAGTAATGCAAGTGAGGTTATTAAGAACGTGAAAAGCTTAATGACTAAATTACAAGAGGATTTTCCTAAGGGGATGCATTATGAAATTAGTTATGACGTATCTAAATTCTTAGAGGCTTCAATGGAAAAAGTTGTACATACGCTTATAGAAGCATTCGTATTAGTAAGTGTAGTGGTATTCTTGTTTTTAGGAGATTGGCGTTCTACATTAATTCCCACATTAGCTGTACCGGTGTCTTTGATTGGAACTTTTGTAATGATGAATATGTTTGACATTACTTTAAATCTAATCTCTTTATTTGCCTTAGTAATGGCTATTGGAGTAGTTGTGGATGATGCTATCGTGGTTATTGAGGCTGTTCACGCAAAAATGGAAGAACGGCATATATCACCTTATAGGGCAACGCAAGAAGCGATGGGAGAAATCAGTGGAGCTATCATTGCAATTACTTTTGTTATGGCTGCCGTATTTATTCCAGTAGCTTTTATGTCTGGTCCTGTCGGTATCTTTTACAGACAGTTTTCTATTACAATGGCCACAGCAATCATTATATCAGGAATCGTTGCCTTGACTTTAACTCCTGCTTTGTGTGCAATGATTTTGAGAAATAATCACGGGGTAGAACGCAAGAAAACTGTAGTTACTAAATTTTTAGAGAAGTTTAATAATTTGTTTAATAAAGGGGCAGGACGGTATGAAAAAGTGCTTCAAAAAACAGTGAATAAAAGAACGTTGACTTTTGGGTTATTAGCTGTTTTTTGTGCTGCTATTTACTTTTTGAATAATCATTTACCTGTAGGTTTTATACCCAATGAAGACCAAGGAATGGTATATGCAATTATACAAGGTCCGCCTGGTTCAACGTTGGAAAGGACTAATGAAATAGCAAGTAGATTGCAGCAACTTGCAAGTGGTGTAGATGGGGTGAAATCGGTATCTTCTTTAGCGGGATATGAAATCTTATCAGAGGGAACGAGTGACAATACGGGTTCGTGTTTAATTAACTTGAAAGATTGGAATGAACGCAGTAAATCAGCTCAAGAAATAATAGATGAATTAGAGGAAAAAGCAAAGAGTATAGAAGGTGCAAATATTAAGTTTTTTCAACCACCAGCAGTTCCTGGATATGGTGCTGCAGGAGGATTTGAATTGCGCATGTTAGATAAAACAGGAAAGGGTAGTTTTAAAGAGATGGAAAAAATCAGTAAAGAGCTGATTACTAATTTAAATAAACGCCCTGAAATAGGTTCTGCATTTACTTTTTATAATGCGAGTTATCCTCAGTATTTGTTGAAAATAGATAATGATAAAGCACAACAGAAAGGAGTGTCTATTTCGCAAGCAATGGGCAATCTATCTACATTTATAGGAAGTGATTATCAAACGAGTTTTATAAAGTTTGATAGACCTTATAAAGTGATGGTTCAAGCCTTGCCACAGTACAGAGCTTTACCTGAAGATGTTTTAAAGTTGTCTGTTAAGAATGATAAAGGAGAGATGGTTCCTTATTCTGCTTTTATGACTATAGAGAAAGTATATGGAGTATCTGAGAATAACCGTCATAATATGTATAATACTGCAGAAATTAGTGGTTTTCCTGCTTTAGGATATAGTAGTGGAGCTGCAATTGAAGCAATTACAGAAGTAGCTAAGAAAACATTGCCTACAGGGTATGGTATTGATTGGGCTGGTATCTCTAAGGATGAAGTAGCAAGAGGGAATGAGGCAATTTATATTTTTGCTATTTGTTTAGGGTTTGTTTATTTGATTTTATCTGCTCAATATGAGAGTTTCATCTTGCCATTGCCTGTTGTTCTTTCTCTTCCTTCAGGAATATTTGGAGCTTATTTCTGTTTAACATTATTGGGGTTGGAGAATAATATTTATGCTCAAATAGCAATGGTTATGTTGATTGGATTACTGGGTAAAAATGCGGTGTTAATTATTGAGTTTGCCATTCAAAAGAATCAAGAAGGTAGCTCCATATTGAGGTCCGCAATTGAAGGGGCGGCTATTCGATTTAGACCGATTCTAATGACTTCGTTAGCCTTTATAGCAGGACTTATACCTTTAGTTTTAGCTTCCGGACCTGGTGCTATTGGAAATAGAACAATTGGTACAGCTGCGGTTGGCGGAATGTTGATAGGAACTGTTTTCGGATTAATAATAGTGCCAGGATTATATTACGTATTTGGTACTATAGCAGAGAAAAGCAAATTAGTTCGTTATGAAGATGATACACCATTAACAGAAGATAGATAATATGAAGAGTAGGAATATAATATATAAGATAAGTGTAGTGAGTTTTTTATTTTTAAGCTTGTGGAGTTGCAAAGCTCCACAAGCTTCTATTGAAGCAAAACAGAAAACTATATTGCCAACGACCTATAATGGTAGTCAAGATACATTGAATACAGGTTCAACTTCATGGCGACAGTTTTTTAATGATCCACATCTTGTCTCGCTAATTGAAGTTGCTTTACAAAATAACCAAGAGTTGATGATTACACTTCAAGAAATTGAAATAGCAAAGAATGATGTGTTGTATAAAAAAGGATTGTTAAAGCCTTCTGTGTCTGCAAACATTGGTGCTGGAGTTGAGAAATCAGGGCGTTATACTGGTCAAGGAGCAGGTGATGCAGTTACTGAAATTTTACCGGGTAAGCTGATTCCTGACCCGTTGACAGATTTATCAGGAAGACTTACAGCTGAATGGGAGGTTGACGTTTGGAAGAAACTTCGCAATTCAAAAAAGGCAGCTATTAAACGTTATTTAAGTACGGTAGAAGGTAAGAATTTTGTACTTTCTAATTTAATAGCGGAGATTGCGAACTCCTATTATGAGTTACTTGCGTTAGATAATCATTTGGATATTACCAAGCAAAATATTGAATTGCAAAAAGCAGCATTAGAAGTTGTTAGAGTACAAAAACAAGCAGCTCGTGGAACTGAATTAGCTGTTAAGAAATTTGAGGCGGAGTTGTTTAAATCGCAGGGATTAGAGTATAGTTTGCGTCAACAAGTTACAGAGGAAGAAAATAGAATTAATGCACTATTGGGACGTTTACCACAGCCAATAGAAAGAGAGAAGTCTTCTTTTTTAACCTTAATTCCAACAAGTATAAAAGTAGGAATACCTTCTCAATTGTTGTTAAATAGACCGGATATTAAACAAGCGGAATTAGAATTAGAAGCAGCTAAGTTAGATGTAAAAGTTGCTCGTTCTAAGTTTTATCCGTCTTTAAATATTTCGGCTTCTTATGGACTTAATGCGTTTAAACCTTCTTATTTAATGACAACCCCAGAGTCGGTTGTTTATTCAATTGTAGGGGATATAGTTGCTCCTTTAATTAATAGGAGTGCTATAAAAGCTGAGTTTAATACAGCTAATGCTCATCAGTTGCAGGTTTTATATGAGTATGATAAACGGATATTAAATGCTTATATAGATGTTGCTAATCAAATGTCTAAAATCAAAAATATTCAAAAGGTATTTGATTATAAATTTAAGGAAAAAGAGATGTTAGTTCAATCAGTAGATATAGCCAATGAATTGTTTAAGTCTTCTAAAGCAGATTATTTAGAAGTATTGTTGACTCAACGGGATGCTATGGATGCTAAGATGGAATTGATAGATGTTAAAGAACAGCAACTAAATACTGTTGTAGATATCTACAAGAGCTTAGGTGGTGGATGGAAATAAAAAACGGAGTAGTCTATTGAAGGCTACTCCGTTTTTTATTTGTACTTGCTTATTCTTCTTCTTGTTGTCCCATCATCATTAGATAAGCTTTTAAGAACTCGTCAATCTCTCCGTTCATTACTGAGTCAACATCTGTTGATTCGCGTTGTGTACGGACATCTTTAACCAATTTGTAAGGGTGCATTACATAGTTTCTGATCTGCGATCCCCATTCAATCTTTTTCTTATTAGCTTCAATCTCATCGCGCATTGCTTGTTTTTTCTTCAACTCTATTTCGTAAAGTTGAGATTTTAAAAGCTGCATTGCTTTGGTCTTGTTGTCTAACTGTGATCTTGTTTCAGAGTTCTCAATGATAATTCCAGTAGGGTGGTGACGTAAACGAACAGCTGTTTCAACTTTGTTTACATTTTGACCTCCCGCACCACTTGAACGCATTGTTTCCCATGAAATGTCTGCAGGACTAACTTCAATTTCAATTGTATCATCCGCAAGTGGATATACGTAAACTGAAGCAAATGATGTATGTCGTTTAGCATTACTGTCAAAAGGCGAGATACGGACTAAACGATGAACACCGTTTTCTCCTTTTAAGTAACCAAAAGCAAATTCACCGTCAAACTCTAAGGTTACTGTTTTAACTCCAGCAACTTCTCCAGCTTGATAGTTTAACTCTTTTACTTTCATGCCACTTTTTTCTCCCCACATGATGTACATACGCATCAACATAGAAGCCCAATCACAACTTTCTGTTCCTCCAGCTCCAGCAGTGATTTGCAATACTGCACTCATACTGTCACCTTCATCAGAAAGCATGTTTTTAAACTCAAGTTCTTCTATAATTCCTAAAGTTTTGTCATATTGTGCTACAACTTCTTCTTCGGTAGATTCTCCTTCACTATAGAACTCAAGTAGTATCTGTAATTCCTCTAAATTTGATTTAGCACTTTCATATCCTTCCACCCATTTCTTTTTGGATTTCAAGGTTTTAACGATTACTTCGGCCTCTTTAGGATTGTTCCAAAAATCAGGAGCAAAGGTCTTTTCTTCCTCGTTTGTGATCTCTATTAACTTCCGATCGACGTCAAAGATACCTCCTTAACGCACCAAGGCGATCAATAATATCCTTCTGTTGTTCTGTGGTTACCATAATTTTTAATACTTTTATACCACAAAAATACTTATTCCTATCAATTTATGGAAATTAATTTAGTAAGT
>JASLGC010000039.1 GCA_030150335.1 Flavobacterium sp. | reverse complement strand
ATAGAGAAGATGTAACAATCTTAGACAACATCACTTCCGCTTATGGACAAGCGAGATTACAGGACGAAAAACTTGACCATCTTAGGTTTGAGTTTAGACATAAACCAAAAGTGGCTAAAGACAATGCCAATGTAACGCAACTTTATTATGCTAAAAAGGGAATAATCACCCCTGAAATGGAATACGTGGCTATTCGCGAAAATCAAAAGATTGAGCAATTAAACGAAGCTACAAAAGCAATGAAACATCAACATCCTGGTAATAGTTTCAATGCAAATACTCCTAAAAACTTCATTACACCTGAGTTTGTCCGTCAAGAAATTGCTGAAGGACGTGCCATCATTCCAAACAACATCAATCACCCTGAGAGTGAACCAATGATTATCGGAAGAAACTTCTTGGTTAAAATCAACGCTAATATTGGAAACAGTGCTGTGACCTCATCAATCGAAGAGGAAGTAGAAAAAGCAGTGTGGGCGTGTCGCTGGGGTGCTGATACCATTATGGACTTATCTACAGGTAAGAACATACACGAAACGAGAGAGTGGATTATTCGCAACTCCCCAGTGCCCATTGGAACAGTGCCTATTTATCAAGCACTTGAAAAAGTGAAAGGAATAGCAGAAGATTTGACTTGGGAAATATTCAGAGACACCCTTATAGAACAAGCCGAACAAGGGGTTTCATACTTCACTATTCACGCAGGTGTACTTCTTAGATATATTCATTTAACAGCCGAACGCGTTACCGGTATCGTATCTCGTGGAGGTTCTATTATGGCGAAATGGTGTTTATTTCACCACGAAGAAAACTTCTTATACACGCATTTTGAGGACATCTGTGAGATTATGAAGAAATACGATATCGCCTTTTCTCTTGGTGATGGCCTACGTCCTGGTTCTATTGCGGACGCCAATGACAAAGCTCAGTTTTCTGAATTAGAAACTTTAGGAGAATTAACTAAAATCGCTTGGAAACATGATGTTCAAGTGATGATTGAAGGTCCTGGTCACGTACCAATGCACCTCATCAAAGAAAACATGGAAAAGCAACTCCGCGATTGTGGAGAGGCTCCTTTTTACACTTTAGGTCCTTTGACAACTGATATTGCTCCTGGGTATGACCACATCACATCTGCCATTGGCGCTGCAATGATTGGGTGGTATGGAACTGCTATGTTGTGCTATGTAACGCCAAAAGAACACTTAGGCTTGCCTAATAAAAAAGACGTTAAAGACGGGGTTATTACTTACAAACTTGCTGCGCATGCTGCTGACTTAGCAAAAGGACATCCAGGTTCTCAATACAGAGACAATGCCTTGAGTAAAGCTCGCTTTGAGTTTAGATGGGAAGACCAATTCAACCTTTCTCTTGACCCAGATACTGCAAGAGAGTTTCACGACGAAACACTTCCTGCAGATGGTGCTAAAGTAGCTCACTTTTGCTCAATGTGCGGACCTAAATTCTGTTCAATGAAAATATCTCAAGAGATTAGAGATTCAGCAGAACAAGGAATGAAAGAGAAATCAGAAGAATTTATTGAAGCAGGAAAAGAAATATACCTATAACAATGGTTTTAATAACTATGCCAACAATAGTAAAACAAGAAGCAACCCTTATCAACAAGATGTTTGATAAGGGCTTGCCTCTTCTTCATGTTAGAAAACCAGACTTTGATATTGAAACCCTGAAATTATGGTTGAAAACTATTGATAATTCACATCATAAAAAGTTAGTTATTCACATTCCTAACCATGTTATGAACACTAAGAAAGACCTTTTTCAACACTATTTAGAAGTTATCAACAATTTAAACAGCAATTATGCCCACTTATCAACAAACAATGACGCACTTGTTAACAACTATATCAGTTACTTACCAAAGTTATCAACATCTGTTCATTGTATAACTGAGTATAATAAGTTATCAACAATATATCACAGAGCGTTTATAAGTCCTATTTATCCAAGTATATCAAAGAAAGGATATACATCAAGCCTAAATTGGGCTGAGGAATTAACCCAGAAAACTAATGCAAATACAACATTAGTAGCGTTGGGAGGTATTAAACCAACCGATATTCCAACTATCAAGGAAATGGGATTTGATGATTATGCCTTACTTGGTAGTGTTTGGTTATCTGAAAACCCATTAAAAACATTTGAATTATGTCAACATTACGACCAATTGTCTTAACTATAGCTGGCTTTGACCCTACTGGGGGCGCTGGAACACTTGCCGATATCAAGGCTCTTGAAAACCACAAAGTATTGGGTTTAGCAGTCATTACGGCAAATACAATACAAACAGAAGAAAATGTCTTGGCTGTCTCATGGGAAAAACAAGACTTTGTTCTTCAACAATTGACCACCATTCTTAACCACTATAAACCAGAGGTTGTTAAAATAGGTATTGTACAAAATTGCCAAAACCTTTTGCTTTACATCAACCTCATCAAGGATAAATATCCTTCTACACAAATTGTATGGGACCCTGTATTTAAAGCAACTGGTTCGTTCTCGTTTACAGATAACGCAGACGAGGCAACGCTTCACAGTATTTTGAACCTAATCGACGTCATTACTCCCAATTATTTAGAAATACACGATTTGGTACAATCAAAGAAAGACGCTCTTGAAAAAGCTTGCGAACTCAGCCAATATTGCACAGTAATACTAAAAGGTGGGCACAACGAAAACGCATTGGGTTTTGATTACCTCATTCAAAAAGGAAACATACAAACCTATGCTCCTAAAAAACTATCTGACTTCCCAAAGCACGGATCTGGCTGTGTGTTATCTTCTGTTATTGCAGCAAACTTAGCCTTGGGAGAGCCAATAGAATACGCTATGTATAACGCCAAGCGATACATGGAAAAATATTTAGAGTCTAACCATACATTATTAGGATATCATGCTTTCTAAAATTCAATATATAAGTCATGGGGATTCCCCACAAGAGCAATTATACCACATTGAAAAAATACTCGATGCTGGACAAGATTGGATACAATACAGATTTAAAAATACACTGTCTTCTATCCGATGGAGTACTGCTGAAAAAGTAAAAAAACTATGTGAAACATATCAGGCAACGCTTATCATCAACGACCACGTTGACTTAGCTAAAGCGATTGATGCTGATGGAGTACACTTAGGACTAAACGACTTGTCAATTGTTCAAGCGAAACTACTATT
>JASLGC010000304.1 GCA_030150335.1 Flavobacterium sp. | reverse complement strand
GGGAAGTTGAAAGACTTAGCGCAGTCAGTATCAGTTGTTTCAAGTGAGTTGATGGAAGATAAACAAGCATTTCAAGTAACGGATGTTGTACAAGATTTAGCCGGAGTTACACAAGCATCGTCTTACGATGAGTTTGTCGTGCGTGGGTTTAAAAGTGGTTACGACAACGGAATGAGATTAATGAACGGACTTCGTTCTGCTTATGGATTTGGAGAGAGCTATTACCGTTCGCCAATGACTATTAACTTAGAAAGTGTTGAAGTATTAAAAGGACCTGGAGCTTCGTTATTTGGAGATATTTCACCAGGGGGAACGATTAATATGGTGACTAAAAAGCCTTTGGAGGAATTTAAAGGGTTGGTTACAGTTGCAGCAGGTAGTTTTGAAACATTGAGAACTACTATTGATGTGGGTGGACCATTGGATAAAAATAAAAAGATACTATACCGTATTAATGGTGGTTATGAGGATTCTAAAACGTTTAGAGATATCAATAACCGTAAAAACTTTGCTCTTGCACCGTCTTTTACGTTTAAACCAGCTGAGGGAACACAGATTGATGTTGATTTAATCTTTGACCAATTCAACGGATATTTGGATAGGGGGATGAGTATCAAAGGAAAAGATTTGTATGCTTTGCCACGCTCATTTACTTTGAGTCAGCCGTCGGATTTCTTTAAAACAAAAACAACTACGTTAAGTGGTCGTTTATCACAACGCATCGTTGACAATGTAAATTTATATGTGAACTACCAAAAATCTATCTACCAAGAGGATTTGAATGAGCATAGAACATTGAATACGTTTGCAGATGAAGCACAAACAATTGTGAACTTGCGTTATTTTGACCGTCATGGGAAAGAGTACACAGATAATATCGTGTCTTATTTAAAATGGGATATTTACGGTAAAAACTTTGATAACCACATTGTGTTTGGAGTTGACTATGCTCAGTATAAAGGAGATAAGAATAGTTGGCAGCGTGAAGCAAGAAGTAAAGTTGTGGATGGGAAGACTGTTGCATTGACTTTTGATACGAATAACCCTGTTTATCAAGGTGCTGATACGAGAAGTTATGTGTGGAGATCAAATTCTCAATACCCATTTATGAGTCCGTACAAAAGTACAGGTATCTACGTGCAAGACCAGATGAGTATTGGTGAGCGTTTTAAAATGGTGTTGGGATTACGTCACGAAAATTATAGATCAGAGAGTACTGACTTGAAGGATGATTATACGGCTACACAAAATGTGTGGTTACCAAGAGTTGGAATGACTTATAAAATCAATGATCAGATTAACTATTTTGCAAGTTACTCTCAGGGGTATGTGCCTGTAGCTGCGAACTTTATCGTTAATCACAAAGATTATGGTTCTGATACAGAGTTTAAAGCAGAACGTAGTTTCCAAGTAGAAACAGGAGCAAAAGCAGGATTCTTAAATAATCAGTTGCAAATGGACTTGTCTTTATTTAGAATTGAGAGACAAAATATGTTGATTGGTACAGGACGTGTGAGTGATGCAGGATTACCAGTGTATAGACAATCAGGAAAGGTTATTTCTCAAGGAGTTGAGTTAGATGTACGTGGGCAGATTACGAAGGAATTCCAAGTAATGGCAAACTACACATTTAACGATACAGAAGTAAAGGACTCAGCAATACCTTCAGAAGTAGGGCAATCGTTACCAGGAGCACCAAGAAATTCTGCAAGTATCTGGATGAAGTATGTGTTTTCAGAAACTGCATTAAAAGGATTAGGTTTTGGTGCAGGTGTGTATTATGTAGATCAAAGAAGGTTAAGTGACAGTTCAGAAAAGAATGCACAAGGTGAAGCAGTATGGGGATATTTACCAGCATACACTACAGCCAGTGTAGCGATGTATTACCACTTAGATAAATTTAAATTAGCAGTGAATGTAAATAACTTGTTTGACAAATATTACTTTTTAGGAGGATTTGACTACACAAGAGTATTTGCAGGAGCACCGAGAAATGTAATGGTTTCTATAGGATATAACTTTTAGTTTGATTAGCTCGTAAGAGTTTTTAGATTTTTTTTTTAATTGCATATTTAAAAGCAGTAGTGGGTTTATGTCTGCTACTGCTTTTTGTTTTAAGACTATTACTTTGGATGTTTGATATAAAATTAGTATAATGATATAAAGGGTGTTTTTTCTGTAAAATGACATTTAAGGTTTTACGGAAACTTCTTAGAATGCGTATTTTTACTTAATTTTTTATAATTTATTCTAAAAGTGCATTTAAAAAAGCGATTAGCACTTTTCGTATTTGTCAAAAAAGGACATTAATGCGAAGCTTAAAAAGTGCGTATTCTCGTAATGTCAAGGTAATCAGTGGTATTTGATTCATTTTGGTAATTTTCATGAGATAAAAAAGATGAAAAAAAGTGATAAAAACCTATTTTATGGTAGTATAGTCAAGATTTGTGCTATAACCATAGGTAAAGTTCTTTTTATCTTTGTGTCAATAATTTCAGTAAGAATAAACAACGAATACATCTTGTATGAAAGAGATAATTTATTTTATCGTTTTAAGTTTCTCTCTTCTTTGTTTTGGATTAACATCAGCTAACCAAAACAGAGAAGTAGTACAAGGTAAAGCAAATTCTGCTGTACATATTTCGACAACAAATGTTTCTTCGGAACATATATATAAAGTAAGCCAACATCCCAATTACGGTATCGAACTTGAATTAAGTGAAGATGTCGTAACCGCAGATTTTATCGGACTATTGATAGAAGACGCATTGGCTTATTTCTTTTTTTACAATGTAGATTACTCTCCTAAAGGACTTCTTAATGGACAGAACGAACAGCTGGCTCACTTACTGCAGTATAGAGCTAAGTATATCCTGTACCATTCTTTTAAACTTCCTATCGTATAATCACTTTTAGTGATTGTTAGGTTCTTTGACATCATTGTGTTAAAGAAAAATTATCAATGAAAATTTTAAGCTAATCGGCATCGTTTATGATGTTGGTTAAGATAACTATTGTTCAATTTTAAATAAATTCTGTATGCACTTAGTACCAAGAGAAACAGAGAAATTGTTATTGCATTTAGCAGGAGAACTTG